>JBBDNB010000046.1 GCA_040877935.1 Chitinophagales bacterium | reverse complement strand
CATTGGTCAGATCGTTGTAATCCCCGCTAAAGCCTTCGGGCAATTTGACAAAACCTCCATCTTCCAAGTAAACAGTATCGTTGGAAATGGAAATAACCTGATCGTCAGTACCCACCGAATCCAATACCACAAAACCTCCATCGCTTAAAAAAAGCGTATCTCCTGAAATGAAAATAGTTTGCAGTTCGTTGGTACTGTCGCCATCCACACCTTTTATATTTCCCAGATAAATAGAATTTCCATCCTGGATCGAAAGAGTGTCGTTATTGAGGGAAAGCGTTTGGTCATCGGTATCTATTGTTCCAGAAGGAAGTATAATACTGCCGCCATCGCTCAGGAAAATGGTATCGCCAGAAATTGAAATGTTTTGCAATTCGTTGGTAGAATCTGTATCCAAACCATCAACTAAACCTGCCAGGTTTACTATAGCAGAATCCCCGTCATTGATAGCTATGGTCAGTACTGTTCCATTGATAAAACCTTGCAGGTTTTGTAACTCATTAGTAGAATCATTGTCTGATATATCACCTATTGACACATAATTCGCATCATTCACAAACGAACTCACATTGGTCGGGGCATTGGTCAGATCGTTGTAATTCCCGCTAAAGCCGGCTGGGAGTTTTATAAAACCGCCATTGCTTAAGAAAACAGTATCGTTGGAAATGGCCAAAACCTGCGCATCTGTATTATCCAAATAAGGAGAAATATCTACCCCAACTCCATCTTCAATTAAAAGAGAGTCATTACTGATACTCAAATTCTGATCATCGGTATTTACTGTAGTCGATGGTAAAATCGCAAATCCGCCATTGCTCAGAAAAATAGTATCATTTGAAATCGAAATAGTTTGCTCGTCCGTATTTAAATATCCAGATAAATCAACACCATTTCCATCTTCTATAAAAAGGGAGTCGTTTTGCAAAAACAGATTTTGATCATCAATTCTCGGAATATTATTAATTATAAAAGAGTTGCCATTGCTCAGGGTCACTGTATCTCCCACCACTTTAAAAATTTGGAATTCATTGGTGGGATCCGTATCAAAATCATTACTTGCAAATTCCGCAGTTTTTGAATGCAGCGCATAAGGCACCGAAATAAATTGAGAACTACCAATAGTTGTATAATTATTACTTCGCTCTATATCAATTCCTACTTCCAGCCAGTGTTGGTTGCTTGCCCAATCAACATCCGAAAATACACCCAAAATAGGCGTTCCTCCTCCAATTACAATGTTTACAAGTCCAAACTTATTGGTGCTCGTGGCATGTTCCTCTTCATACACAACAGTGCCACTTACCGATCCGCTCAATATTCTAAACCGGATATCTATGGGTCGGTTGACAATTATATTACCACTTGAATTCCTGATAACGGCTTGGTAATTAATTGAATCGGGAACCTGTGCGCTAAGATTGAAAAATAAAAACAGGAGGAGACTGAAGAATACTATTAAACATCTCATTTTCTACTGATTTAAGTGCTTGTAAAAACTGGAATGGATGCTATGTAAAAGCATAACCATCCTATCAAAATCTAAGATAAACTAAAAAAACTATTTATAGTATAAATTAAGTCAAAATAATACCGCCTTAAAACAAGGATACTTACATTAATACATAAGAATATGATGTGTTTTCCAATGCATCATCATGAATCAGGCTCCATTTTTCAAATCCTTCTCCAGCAAATCCTGTAAAGCATCGGGCAGCTCCGGCTTCAGATTGACCAGCTTTTTATAAAATGGGATAAGAGATAGTGCTGCTAAAATCACTGCCATACCAAATGCAAATACACCCAAACCACTCGTCCCTCACTGGTGATAAAGGCATTGGAAATAAGTGCCACAATAATAATCCTAAACAATACATTCATGGTCATAAACACACTGCTACTGCGCCCAATAAGCTGATTGGGAATGTTTTTGAAAAAATAAGTCACGCGCATAATGCGAATACCCGCATTACATAACCCCAGCAGGAATGTCACCAAAGAGGTTTCCTTTATAACATGATAAGTTGTTGATTTTCAAATCTTCTGATTATGCAATAAGAAACTATTGTATAATTCCGGTTTAAGTATTTACACGACTCATAAATATGAGCAATTGAAATTATTAACTGTTAAAAAGGTTGACTTTATGCATTAAGCAGCGTATATTGTTATTGATTTTTTATATAAAAATTTATCGCATGAAATATTTTTACACTTATTTAAATTTTACCTTACTTTTTTTATTTTCATTTTCAGCTTATTCCCAAAAAAACGTGGGAATTGGAGAAGCTTTACCGGGCACAAAACTTGAAATTAAGGGCGATGCTGGAACAGACCTTTTGAATGTCAAAGATCAAAGCGATGTATCCCGGCTATATGTAAAAGAAAACGGAAATGTAGGAATTGGGACGCCCGACCCTACTGAAAAACTTCATCTGAGAGGTAGTTCTACCACAACAGGCTATCCCACAATTAGATTGGAAAACACTTCCGGCCACACCTGGCATATCTGGCCCATCGATGGCAATGATTTGCGCATCAGGGATGTAACAGACAATGAGGATCGGCTTACTATAAAAGGAGTTACGGGACGAGTAGGTATTGGAACAACGAACCCTGGCTCAAAACTTGAAGTACACGATGCTACGGATATTATTGCAAATTTCAAACGTACCAATGGTCCAAGTGTAGGCATCTCACTAGAAGGGAATAATGGAGATTTAACACGAATTTATGGTGCTGACAAAGCTTTTCGCATATTTCATACGCCCTTTGGTGGTACAAGCACAGAAGTTTTTACAATAGAACGAAATGGCAATGCAAATTTAACAGGAAGTCTTTCATTACAATATGGTACTGCCGTTAATGAATTTTCCATCGATGGTACATTGGGAGGAAATAGTGATAATGCCCTGCCTACCGAACAGGCCGTGAAAACATATGTGGATGCTTTGGTTGGAGATAATACACATTGGGATAAGGATGGAAATAATATCTACAATAATAATTCCGGAAATGTGGGTATTGGAACACCTGATCCTGAAGAAAAATTAAATATTAGCGGAAATGCTAGGATTTCCAATCAATTGTTTATAGGAGATGAGTTTTCAAATAAAGGTGTAGGATCAATTCAAATAAGAAAAGAAGGGGCGAGTAATGGTCTTACTTTTTGGACGGAGACTACGGGTATTACAACCAAAAGAATTTGGATAGACGATGCTACTGAAACAATGCAATTGACACATGGTGCTGTAGCAGGTGAAGGCTTGGTGATCGACAACCAGGGAAATGTAGGAATAGGCATGGTAAGCCCTGGTTATAAGTTGGATGTTGCTGCAGGTAATGGTGGTATTCGAATTGGACCCAATAGTTCTTTTGGCGAAGATCTGATATTAGGCGGCTGGGCGACTTCTTTCTCAAGCGCGCGGGTAGCTACTTCAAATGGAAATTTACATTTAGATTCAAAAGGAGGCAGTAATCACATTTATTTAAACCACTATCATTCAGGAAACATATATCTAGCAGCAGGAAGTACCCAGGGACAAGTTGGTATTGGGACACCTTCTCCAAATTACAAATTAGATGTTGATGGAACGGGGCGTTATACAGGGCAATTGACTATTCCACTCTTACCCTCAGCTCCTGCTCATGCTGCTTCTAAAGATTATGTAGATAACCAAATAGCCGGTACTGGAGATAATTTGGGAAATCATACTGCAACGACCAATATAAACGCTAGCGACTTTGAAGTACAGAACGTAAGGGCGATTCAGGGAAAAGACTGGGATGATAATTCAGGCGGTACGGACAATAAATATCGCTTGCTGTTTAGGGATGGGGCACATATGTTTTATAATGGAGGTGTGGCTATAGGTTCTTATGGAAATGGCACTTGGGCGGATCTTGCAGATGGAAACCTGATAGTGAAGGGCAATGTGGGCATAGGCACTACTAGTCCTTCGGCATCAGCAACGGCCAACACGGCAGGTAGCCCGGTGCTTCAGATAGGCGATAATTCGGGAACACCCGAAATCAGACTAGCCGGTGCCAATTCCATCGGGACTTCCAGTAAGATTGTATTTGACAATAGCAGTACTGGAGACGGAATGAGCATCATCTTCAACTCGAATAATAGCGCTACTTACGGGCCAGATGGGTTTATTTTTATGGATGAGAGCAATGATAACCCAAGAATGAAGATCAATAGAGATAACGGTCATGTGGGTATAGGCACTACCTCGCCATCTACACAATTAGAAGTAATTAGCAGCACAACCAGCACTAATTCAGTTGCCATCAGGGCAGAAAAAGAAGGAAATGCTGGTGGAAGTAACTACCACACAGGTTTTATAGGAAGGGCTTCTGGCCATACCGATGGGGGCTGGTACAGAGGAGTATATGGTAATGCTACAAGGGCTACTGCCGATACCGATGGACGCACATATGGTGTTTATGGTGTGGCAGGAAATGCTACCTCTGGATGGAACTACGGGGTTTATGGATATTTAAGCGGAGATAATAATGGTGCTGCGGTTTACGGTTCAGTAAAGGACTTTACAACATGGCCTGATGTAAATACTGGGGGAAAATGGGCAGGGTTTTTTAATGGTGATGTGAATTTGGAAGGCGGTCTTGGAATCGATGGCAATAAAGGTAGCAATGGACAGGTATTGACCACTGATGGTACGGGTGTATCCTGGAGTGACCCCAACAGCTTGGTAGATGACGAAGAGGATCCTACATGGAATGGAGATGCTGATGATACTGGAGATATTAGTAGGGATGGAAAAGTTGGTATAGGCACTGCCAGTCCAAAAATCAAGGTACATATAGAAGAAATCTCTGGAGGAGGTTTGCTTAATTTTAGTAATCCCGAGAATGGAGATGTTTTGGTTATTGGCTCTACAGATATTGGCGATGGAGAAAGCCAAAGTTGGTTTGCGCCTGCTGAAGGTGGAAACTGGAATTTTGATAAGCAGTTTGGCTATCGGCCTGATTACGCTTCTGATGGTTCATGGTATTTTGACAATGGAGTAGTTATGGCCACTGAAACTGGAAATGTGGGTATTGGTACTACTGACCCTAATGCAAAATTACAGGTAAATGGAGATGTACAAATCAATGGTATTACAGATTATAGCTACAGTGCATTCAACGGTGCTGAAATTCCTTTGAGTATTTGGGATAACAACGATTCTTACCCCTACCAAAAGATGATAGTAATGAGAAATCATCACAATAGCTCAGTTTCTGGTCTTAGAAGAATGGGGATGGCTTTTCATCTTTCAAGAGATAATACTACTGGGGAAAGCAACAAGATGGGAGCAATTACAGTAGAATCTGAAAGTGCATACAGCAATAGTCCGTCCCTTAATTTATGGACGAGTAACAGCAAGCGCATTACTGTTCTAAGCAATGGTGATGTCGGTATTGGACTAGACAATCCCAATTATCAATTACAATTAAGTACAAGCGATGCCGCTAAAGTGGGCGGTGGAAGCTGGATAAATCCTTCTGATAAACGATTGAAAAATGATATTAAAAATTACGATGAAGGTTTAGAAAAATTATTGAAAATTCGCCCTGTAAAATACAAGTATAACGAAAAGAGCGGCTTTGAAACAAATGAAGAACACATAGGTGTAATAGCACAAGAACTCAAAGAAGTAGCTCCATACATGGTTGGTGAGTTTGAACAAGATGGGGAAAAATATTTGGACGTTAACAATTCAGCTATGACCTATATGCTGATTAATGCAGTGCGTGAACAGCAACAAATGATCCAAAACTTTCAAAATAAAGTAAAGAAACAGGAATCTGAAATCACTGCCCTACAATCAGAGCGCTGTGCTATTGAACAAATTCAATCTGAAAACCAGCAATTGAGAAAAGAAGTAGAGGAAATTAAGGAAATGTTGATGATGAGTGCCAATGCTAAGTAACTTTCAAGTTCAGCGTAAATAACGGTCAGACGGCTATTTGCAGCTATCTAGTAGCCGTCAGACCGTTTTCGATAATCAGTCATCGCTTACTTTACACAGGCTTAAACTGCTCAAAGACTTCTTCACAATCGTAGCAAATGTGGATGGCGCGGCAAAGGGTGGGGCCAAAAGGGCTGTTCATAGTTGTATTGGTGCTGCCACAATGGGGGCATTCGGCTTTTTCGAGGTCTTCGCTTTCCATTTCACCTTTGTGCTTGCGCGGTGGGGCAATACCAAATTCCAGCAATTTCTTTTTCCCTTCTTCCGTAATTAAATTACTGCTCCAGCTTTTGTCGTAATTTACCACTACTTCTACTTTTTTCACATCGAGTGATTCCACGGCTTTTTGCACTTTGATTCTCATAAAATCAATGGCCGGGCAACCGACAAAAGTGGGGGTCATTTCAATGGCCACAAAATTGGGTTCAGGAATTTCTATTTTAGTGATGATGCCCAGCTCTAATACAGACAAAGTAGGTATTTCAGGATCTTTTACTTCCTGTAACTTTTCTTTTATTTGTTTTTTATTTACCATTCTGCTGAAGGATCAATTCGAAAGACTTCTGTCATTTCTTCAAGCATGGGCGCCAGGTGCTCTGTGTGTTTCCCTTTTCTTCCCCCATATTGGGCTTCTGTTGTTTCGGGCAAATTTAAATCGGCTGCATTCAAAACAGCTTCAATTTTTTCCAGCCACTGCGCCTTTAATGCTTCTTCTCCCACAAACACTTGATCATTGATTAAAGTTTGTTCATCTATACCGGGTTCGAAAATTCCCAGTGCATAGGGAAACAGCTCATTTAAAGCATTTTGCATGCGCGCATTACTTGATTCATTGGCCTTACCCAGTTTCTTTACCCAGGTATCTCCGTGCAGCACATGGTATTTCAGTTCGCCCTTAATTTTTACGGCCAATTTTGCCAAAGGAGAAAAACTCGATTCTTTCAGATTCAAATACCTGAGATATTCTGCATGGTCAAAAAGGAAATGTCGCATCAAGCTGAGATCATATTCCCGGTTGGGCAATTGTACCAAGTGGCAGCATTTGAACAATTTTTCCTCGCGATTGAATGCCAGATGGTCGGGTTCTGCTTCCCCGAATTTCTCGTGCAATATTTTGTACAAAGCATAGGCATGTCCGATTTTATCCTGCGCCATGGAAGAAAAGGCAATGTCTTCTTCCAGCACCGGGCCGAGGCCCGTCCATTCGGAATTTCTGTGCCCCAGGATCAAAACATCATCTGCCATTCGGTACAATAGGTCTATCGTTGGATTCATAGGCTTGTTTATTTCTCTTTTGCAGATGCAGTTTTAAATGCTTGAATTCGATCCCTTACTTTGTAAATACCTGCCTCGCGATGCTGCTTGTCTGGTATATTTTCGAACATATCTTCATCTTCAGTTCTAAAAGCAAAAACCTCTGAGGATTTTACAACCCACATATTTACACAGGCAATTCTGCGTCCAAATTGCTCTTTGGCAAAAACCAGTGCCATTTCCGGATCCGGGGCATGTACAGAGCCCACATGTTCGTGGTGTTTGCCTCTTTTGCTTTGTTTAAAAACTTCAAAGGTGCACCAATATTCATTCTCTCCGACATTGGCCTCGTGAGGCAATTCAAGTCGGTTAATTCTCGGGTCAAGTGATTTCATAGTTCTGATTATGCTGCCGGTACAGTGTGTTTATTGGCAGGTGTAAGCAATGCTTCCCTTACCCATCTGCCGTGTTCTTCTGCCCAGGCTCTTACTCCAATTCGTTCTTTGTTGCAGGGGCCATCGCCTTTGATCACTCTCCAGAATTCATCCCAATCTGGGTCTGAAAAAGTCCAGGTGCCATCCGTATTTTTCTTCAAATTTGGATCGGGGAAATCCAATCCAAGTTCTCTTACTTTTGGCACATAAGTACTCAAAAATTGATTGCGCATATCGTCATTCGATGCCATTTTCACTTTCCAGCGCATCAATTGATCGGAGTGTTTTGATTCCGGATCGGGCGGTCCAAAAAAGTGAATGATTGGTTTGTACCATCTTTTAATGGCTTCTTGTAGCATGTTTCTTTGGGTTTCAGTTCCTGTAGCGAGGTACACAAAATTGTCGTGTCCCTGCTTAAGGTGAAAAGCTTCCTCTGCACAAATTCTGTGCAGGGCGCGACTGTAAGGACCATAGGAACCTTTGGAATTGGCCAATTGATTGACAATTGCTGCTGCATCAATTAAAAATCCAATAACAGCAACATCCGCCCATGTTTCGGCAGGATAATTGAATACATTGGAATACTTTGACTTTCCCGAAAGCAAGTCGTTGATCATTTGTTCCCTGGGCTTTCCTAATGTTTCTGCAGCAGAATAGAGTAGGTGGGCATGTCCCACTTCGTCCTGAACTTTGGCAATCAGTGCCATTTTCCTTTTAAATCCCGGGGCTCTTGTTATCCAAGTGCCCTCGGGCAAGGCTCCTATGATTTCTGAATGAGCGTGTTGCTCAATCATCCTTATCAGTTGTTTTCTGTATTGGGCGGGCATCCAGTCATGCGGTTCAATTTTTTCGCCTCTATCTATCCTTGCCTGAAAAGCTTCCAATAACTTTGGATCTTCTTCCTTTCCCGCTTTTTCTAAATCTTTGTCGTTAAAAATTGCTCCTCCTCCGTACATAATTTCTAGTTTTTCTTTTTTATACCATTGTAAATCAGTAGATGGATATTTTCAGCTACTGCAATTGGGCTTAATTCGCCTTCTTTATTGTACCAATCTGACAGGTCGTTCATCATGGAAAACAAAAGCTTGATGATAAAATTCACATCAACTGCTTCAAAATAATCCTGCTCTATACCCTGGTGGATAATGTTTCTAAAAATGCTTTCATAGCTGCTTCTTTTGGCCATGAAAGCGGTGTAATTGACTTCGGTAAAATATTTCCATTCCTTGAAAAAAACACTGGCCGAACCCATATTGTTGGCAATGACCGATATATGTGCTACAATGGCTCCCCGCAATTTTTCTACCGGGTTATTTTCATTTTTAAGTACTTTTTCCTGTTCCTCAAAAAATTCATCGGCAATGCGATTGCAAACGGTTTTTAAAATCTCTTCTTTAGATCGGAAATGACTGTATAAACTTGCCGGTTCTATGCCTACTTCTTTGGCCAGATCGCGCATAGATGTGGCATTGTAACCCCTCTTTTCAAAAAGGCGCGTGGCGATAATTAGAATTTGCTGTTTGCGGGTTAAAGTGCTGCTGGTCATGTCCCTAACGTTCGTTAGCTAAGATACAAATTTAATGTGAGGTTGGCGAATAAAGTATTTCATATTCATGTGCTACCACTTTCACTACTATAGCCTCAATTTTTAGTAAAAACATGGGCTGTTTTTGATAAACAAGGGATTACCCAAGATACTCGAGTAGATGTTGTTTTATATTCTTGGATTGATAATAACTGAATCGAGGAGGTAAAGCATTGCCAATCATTAAAGCAATGCTCGATCTGGGCGCATCAATCGGAAATTTATATTTTTTAGGAAATGATTGCAATAGCGCGGCTTCCCTTGCTGAAATACATCTATCCTCTTCAGGATGAAGAAACCTGCCTTTAGAAGGATTAAGGCAACCACCAGTAATTGTTGTTGAATAATCATCCCATCTTAATCTTCCATAAACATCATTAAACCCTACATTCTCACCCTTATGACATTTAAGAATATATTTTTCTGGAAGATCTTTCCAACTACCACCATTCTTAGGGGTGAGTTTAATACGTTCTTGAACTTTTGGAGTGTGTGTAGGGAAAATTTTGTGCAATAGATCATCTGATTCTTCAGGTAAAGGCAGAGCACCGATAGTTTTTCTTACGGTAATCTTTATATTAATAGGTTCCGCAACTTTCAACGGCCCAAGTCGAGAACCAACCATTACCAGACGTTTTCTGCTTTGCGGCACACCGTAATTTTTAACATTGACAACCTGATGATCCACATAATAGCCCAACTTTTCCAGGACTTTTCTTGCCTTGTGGAATGAATTGTCCAATGCCAAACCCGGTACATTCTCCATCATAAAAGTGTAGGGCATCAATTCTTTAATGAAACGTACATACTCATTGATAAGCCCGTTTCTATCGTCCTTAACCGGTTTTGATTTGTTTAACCTCCTGATGGAACTAAAACCCTGACAGGGCGGACAGCCGGCCAGCAAGTGAATGGTTTGTCCGTTGAGTTGCTGTTTTACTTCCTCAATATCAACCTTGCGAATATCTTTGGTAACTACCTTGGTCTTTTTATGATTGAGGTTATAGGCTTTTGAAGCAAGCTCATCTAACTCAAAAGCCATTTCGGTTTTGAATCCGGCTCTGTGCATGCCAGAGGTCAGGCCGCCAACACCGCTAAACAAGTCTATTGATAATAATTTCATAAACTTATAACTCTTGTATTCTTTTGTCATCAGGAAATCTATCTTTTAAGAGTTCAAGATGATCTTCCCATTGCTTTATTGCTTGTTCAATTAATGTCCTCCATGTCATTACGAATATTCCATCTTCCTTGAGTTGAGTAACTCTACGAGATATTGATTCAGTATCTTTCTTATTATCAGCAATTACATAAGCTGTTTCCAAAGTATTAATGGGGTTTCCTGTCTCCCTTTCTAAAGAATTTCTGATGTCGCCAACATACCAATTAATTCTATCTAAATGGGATCTATCCAACTCTAATCCTGGTCTCATAAATTCAACAAGTAAAAGATTTGAGCCAGAAGACAAAGCGAGATCAACACGTCCACTAAAAGCTTCTTCTTGATCTAAATTTTTTGTGCCAGCATCGTGAATTAGATTTATTACACTACGTTCCTTTCTAAATGTCTCCCACTTAGGTTGAATTAACCACGGGTTATCATAAATAAAGTCTCTTACGGCATTCTCCAATTGACCTGATTTTACTCTTTGATTTAATTCTCCTACGGTGACAATCTTTGTTTTTATCGATTCTGCAATATTTAAGGCCGTAAGTACTCCAGATTCGGATAGAACATCAAGTAATTTTTGTTCGTCAAGCTCTTCTGTTTCTGAGATTTCCGTTATTAGGTTTTTTAATCTTCCTTTTTCCCATGAAGTCAAAACATCATTGCACCATTCTTTATATCTCGCTTGACCAAGCCTTGGAAAAGAAGCTATTTTCTTTAATACTGTTTTGACCGTCTTTCGTTCACTTGCAGGTAATACTTCTAATCGTTCCCGAAATCCGGAAATCCTATCTTCCAATTCTTGAAGTCTTTTCTTAGATCTTCGGGCTTTCCAAAAGGAGCTTAGTAACTTAATTCTATCTATGCCCCACGACCTAACTCGTTTTCCAAGTTCTGATTGTAGGTTTATTCTCTGTCTTTCGGTAGAAATTAGATCATGTTCTGCATCATCTATAAAATCCATCCGCATTTGACCAGTCATGTATTCAAGCCCATGTTGACCGGAAATTCCTCCTGAAAGCTCAAAGAAAAAAGGTTTTTGAGCTAATTTTCCTCTTGCAAAAATTGATATTCCTCTTAATTCTTCTACTTGAATTGTATCTTCAAAAAAACCAACTCTCCATCTAACTTCATGACCATCCAGCTTTTCAATTGCCCAGCCGTTTTCGATACCTTCAAGAGTTGGAATTTTATTTTTTTCTTCATCCGTAAAATCTCTCGGAAAAATGAATTCCATTTCATCAGAAAAACTTTCTGGAAGCTCTGAATCATTTACTTTGATTTCAAAATCGTCATAGACTTGTGCAAGTAAAAACCTTCGAGCCAAGTCAGCTCGAAACTCTTCTAAATTTATATCAGTGTTTACTTCATCTAAAATAACGGTAGTGCCATGTTCTGCTTTTCGAGATTCACTTTCTTCTTTGTACTCTACTACTTTAATAGGTTTTTCGGCACTTTCAGAAGCATCATGTTCAAGAATACTATTAATGTCCATTTCAAATGATGAAAGTTCCCCATTAGATTTAGAAATTGTACGAACCGTGACTTTTGAGGCTATTCCAAAACCGGCAAACTTGCCTATACCTTTTCTGCCTAAAACTGGTCTGTCTTTTTCATCTGAGGTCTCTTTTCCTGTGTCTTTCCTCCGATCTCTTCCAACAGTCAAAAAGGATTTTTGGCATTGCTCATAAGTCATTCCATTACCAAAATCTTTAATGGTAATCGAATTAGATCCAATTTGAATTTCAACAAGTTCCGTATCTGCATCCCATGCATTAGCAACAAACTCTGACACAACATCAACAGCCTTTTGGTACATCTTTATTCCAAGATGATCAATAACTTTTGGTTGTATAATTAGCTTTAATTCTTTACCCATAGAGTTCAAATTATGTCGTTTTAAATCCCACTACAGCACCCAGCATTTGTAGGACAGCATTAGTTTCAAGTTGTGTTTGTTGTATGTCGAGCTACTTTTCGTCCATTTATTTTTGCTTTTAGCAGCTTAAATTTATGCTTCTTTGCATATAGTTTATAATATCAAATGAGAAATCTGAAAATTACTTTTCTTCCAGCATCAATTGCATAAAGACCAAATCGAGCCAGCGGCCAAATTTAAAGCCTGCTTCCGGGATGTGTCCCACCTTTTTAAAACCGAATTGTTCATGGAAATGGATGCTCTTATTATTAGCTGCATCAATCCCGGCAATCATACTGTGGTAATTTTCATTCTTGGCCAGCTTGATCAATTCCTGCAAAAGTTTTTTTCCAATCCCTTTACCCCTGTGCTGAAAAGCAACGTAAATAGAATGTTCTACGCTATAGCGAAAACCTTCCCAGGGTCGGAATTTGCCATAGCTGCCATAGCCCAGTATTTCGTTTTCACTTACTGCAACAATTACGGGAAAACCGGTTTTTTGCTTTTGCTCCAACCAGACTGTAATTTCTTGCAGTGATTTTGGTGTTTTATCGTAAACAGCAGTGCTGTTTTCAATTTCGTGGTTTAGGATATTACGAATTAAAACTATATCCTTTTTGTTGGCTTTTCTAATTTCAAGTTGCATAATGAAAAGCTATGAAATGGGATTTAATTGCCTGTTGTCATACATTGCAATTACTATTATTCTATCCCTTTTTGATTGATAATAAACAGACAAAAAACGGCTGAGTACCGCTCTTCTTAAATTGTATTTCTTAATTGTTCTTGGATAAATATTCGGGAAATTCAAAATGGTTTTTTCAAAGTCAGAAAGTAGGTTTTGAAAATTATCCACTTCCCTGTTTGTGAAATGTTTTAGGAGGTATTGTTTGATGCTTATAGCATTTTTCAATGAATGCTTAGACCATATAATCCTGACCGTTTTACTCATTTTTCAATTTTGCCCAAAAATCTTTTGAATTTATAGTTTCTCCTTTATTAATATCTTTCAAACCCAATTCGATATTTTCTTTTTCAGTTTCTGAAAGTGAATCCCACCAGTCTTCACTTTTATCAGAACCAGACAAACGAATAGTATTAAGAAGACTCAATAACTTAATATCTTTAAGCTCATTGATCCAATCAATTAATTCTTTTCGGGTAGTTTCAAATTTAGTGATGGCCATTTGTTGTGTTTATTCTAAAATAAGAAAAATCCAAGAATGAAAGTTCCTGTTGTAAATAACAGTTTCTAATCCAACCCGCTCTCCTTCAACTTCTCCATATTGTCTGCCATTTGCAGGGCATTGAGCAGTTCATCCAGCTCACCTGCAATAATATTTTGCAAATTGTAGAGTGTGAGATTGATGCGGTGATCGGTCACGCGGCCCTGTGGCCAGTTGTATGTTCTGATTTTTGCCGAGCGGTCACCAGTGGAAACCTTGCTTTTTCTATCGCTGGCAATGGCATCATCGTGCTCTTTTTGTGCCACTTCCAAAATTCTGGAGCGCAACACTCGCATAGCAATTTCACGGTTTTTCAATTGAGAGCGCCCTTCCTGGCACTCTACTACTATACCAGTTGGTAGGTGCGTCATTCGCACGGCTGATTCTGTTTTGTTTACGTGCTGTCCGCCTGCGCCTGAGGCACGGTAAGTATCTACCTTGATGTCTGCCGGATTGAGATCAATATCCACTTCATCTGCTTCGGGCAATATCGCCACACTTGCAGCTGAAGTATGTACCCGGCCCTGCGATTCAGTAGCGGGAACGCGTTGCACGCGATGTACACCAGACTCATATTTCATTATTCCAAAAACTCCATCTCCGTTTACAGAGGCTACTATCTCTTTGTATCCTCCAGATGAACCTTCATTTAGGTTCATAATGTCTAATTTCCAGGCTTTATTTTCGCAAAATTTGGAATACATTCTGAACAAATCACCGGCAAATATTGAAGCCTCATCACCCCCTGTACCTGCACGGATCTCCATGATCACATTTTTATCATCGTTAGGGTCTTTAGGAATCAGCATAATGCGGATACCCTCTTCCATGTCAGTTTTTTTCTTTTGAAGCATTTCCAGTTCTTCCTTTGCAAGATCTCTGAAGGCTTCATCTTTTTCTTCATTGAGAATGCGCTTGTTGTTTTCAATATTGCTCAGCACATTTTTGTATTCTTTGTAGGTATGAACCAGTTTTTCGAGGTCTTTGTATTCCTTGCTTTTTCTGGAAAAAGCCTTCATATCCGAAATCAAATCGGGGTCGGAAAGTTCTTTGCTCAGGTCTTCATATCGGTGAACAAATGATTCGAGTTTGTCTAGAATTTTCATGGGAAATGGGACTTATTAGATGCGGCCTTATTTAAAGGAGTACAAATCTAATTGATTTTTGCGTAAGAGATAGATGCGCTCCTTTTGCATATGTACTTTAACCATGTCGTCAGGATATTCGGGGAGCGGGATTTCCCGGGTATTCAAACTGTTGAGGTTATAACTGTAGAAACGATTGTCTCGAAAATACAGGATTTGATTGCTCACATACTGAAAGCTATTGATGTTTTTAATGGGAATGGATTTTTTGAAAGTACCATAAATATCAAAAACCAGGATGCCCACTTCAGGGTCATTTAGAAAAAGTAAATTGTCCCTTTCCATCATAAAATTGGGATTTACCTCATAGGGGAAAATACTACTGAAATCTTCACTATTGGCTATAATTTTCATTGCCTGATCGATTTTCACCAACCGCAAAGTCACCTGGTCATATACCCAGATATTGTTGTCATAAGCAAGACAAACTGCACTCACCTGATTGATTCCTGCAGTGTAAAGACTTAGTTCGGTTTGAATTGACAAGGTATTATCGAGCAATACAAGCGAAGCATAATCGGGAAAAAAAACAAGTAGGTTTAGCGGATTCCGTGTATCTATTTGTCCAATCTGGCCAAACTTTACAATATTGAAATTATAGCTTTCCGTACCATCAGGGAGCAATTTTACCAGGTTGTTCTTAGATTTGATCACATAGGCATTGCCCAGCCTGTCGCTTCCGAGTACACTACTCGAACAGGGGTAGCTTTTGAGCAGCTCATATTTTGATGTGCTCGCCTGCTGTGCGCTCAGAAGTAGCGGAATCAGTATTATAATATTTAAGAGTAAGGTTTTCACCGTCAAATTCTGCATAAGAATAATAATTGAGCCAGTCACCTAAGTTAATATATTGACTTTTGTTTTTCACTTTTAAATCAAGAGGCAAATGCCTGTGTCCAAAAATAAAATAATCAAAATATTCTTCTTCTAATTTTTTATCAGCATAGCAGTAGAGCCATTCGTTTTCCTTTCCGTTAAATGTTTCAAGTGGGATCTCACCATTACTCAATCTGCTTCTTCTCGACCAGAAATTGGCAATTTTTATACCAATATCAGGATGTAGGAAACTAAACAACTTTTGACAAAAGGGATGTGTGAAAATTTTCTTCATACGCTTAAAACCGTGGTCTTCGGGACCCAGGCCATCGCCATGTCCAATAAGGAATTTTTTGTTGTTGATCTCTATACGTTGAGGCGCTTTGTTTACCTGGATATTCAGTTCTTTTTCAAAATACCCGAACATCCAAAGGTCGTGATTGCCGGTAAAGAAATAAACAGGAATGCCTTTATCGCGTAAATCTGCAAGCTTACCCAGGATTCTCACATAGCCTTTTGGAACTACTTCTGCATATTCAAACCAAAAATCAAACAGATCGCCCAAAATATAAAATGCAGCAGCTTGAGTTTCATGGTGCTCAAACCACTGCACTAACTTAATTTCTCTTTCTCTACTTGATTTAAAATCGGGTGTTCCCAGATGGATATCTGAAACAAAAAAGACTTTTTTTCCTGCTTTTAAATCCATAAATCATGCTTTAAGGCATCAGGACTTTTTGATTTCCTCTTCTTCTTCAGGAGATTTTTCACTTTTGAGCTTTTCTTCACCATTCGCATCAGGTTTACCCTCATCTTCTGTTCCGGCAGTTTTTTCCTTAGTGTCTGTATCTTCCTGTTCCTTTTCTGATTCAGAAAACTCATTTACATAATCGTCTTCTTCATCCAAAACCTCTTCTTTCTCGTCTTTGTCAAATGGCCTTTTGCCAATCAATCGAACCAAATCCTCTTTGTAGATGATTTCTTTTTCCAAAAGCTCTTTGGCAACCATTTCAACCTGCTCTTTTTTTTCCAATATCATGTTTTTGGTTGTCTCATAAGCCGTATCAATAAGTTTTTTTACTTCCTCATCTATGATTTTGGCCGTTTCGTCTGAATATGGTTTTTGGAAAGTATTTTCATTTTGCGGATCGTGAAAGGACACCTTTCCTACCCTGTCGTTCATTCCGTAAATAGTAATCATGGAATAGGCCATCTTGGTGATGCGTTCTAAATCGTTCTGTGCGCCTGTGGTAATGCGGCCAAAGAAAACTTCCTCGGCAGCCCTTCCGCCCAGGGTCATGCACATGCTGTCCATCAATTGCTCAGTACTGTATAAGAATTGTTCTTTTGGCAAATATTGGGCATAACCCAAAGCTGCAACGCCACGAGGAACAATGGATACTTTCACCAAAGGATCGGCATTTTCAAAAAACCATCCACAAATAGCGTGTCCAGCCTCGTGATAGGCAACTATTTTCTTTTCCTCGGGAGAAATCAATTTGGTTTTCTTTTCCAGTCCTCCAATTACACGATCAATGGCATCATTGAAATCCTGCATTTCAACAGACTTTTTGTTTTTTCGGGCTGCGATGAGTGCTGCTTCATTGCAAATATTGGCCAAGTCTGCTCCTGCAAAACCCGGTGTTTGTGCCGCCAATTTTTTAGGCGAAACTTTTACGTGCAATTTCAATTGTTTTAAGTGCACTCTGAAAATTTGCTCTCTCCCCTTCAGGTCGGGTTTGTCGATGGATATTTGCCTGTCGAATCTTCCCGGTCGCAAGAGTGCGGTATCCAATACATCGGGGCGATTGGTAGCCGCAACAATAATTACGCCCTTATCACTGGAAAAACCATCCATTTCTACCAGCAATTGGTTCAAAGTATTTTCGCGCTCGTCATTTCCTTGCACCATGTTTTTCCCTCTTGCACGACCAATGGCATCAATCTCATCAATGAAAATAATACAAGGTGCTTTTTCCCTTGCCTGCTTGAAAAGATCCCTAACTCTTGAAGCACCAACACCTACAAACATTTCCACAAAATCTGAACCTGAAATGGAGAAGAAAGGTACCTTGGCTTCTCCGGCAACGGCTTTTGCCATTAAGGTTTTACCGGTTCCAGGAGGGCCTATCAACAATACGCCTTTTGGAATTTTTCCACCCAGCGATGTGTATTTTTTTGGATTTTTAAGGAAATCCACTACTTCCATCACTTCTTCTTTGGCCTCATCCAGTCCGGCTACATCTTTAAAAGTGATATTGACTTTAGAATCATTGTCAAAAAGTGTGGCTTTTGATTTTCCGATATTGAATATCTGTCCACCGGGGCCTCCTGCACCACCGCTGACTCTACGCATAATAAATATCCAAATGCCAATGAGCAAGAGAAATGGAAGCACCCAGCTGAGCAAGTCTCCTGCCCAGTTTCTGCGCTTTTCAAATTTTATACTTACTCTTTGTTCTTCAGGTAATTCAGCTTGGATTTCTTCCAGTCTTTGTTGAAAAAACTCAACAGACCCAATAGTGAAATAGTAGTGCGGTCCCGGGTTTTGTCCACCCCAGCTGTTTTCAGCCACCTCTTTATAGGACTGGCTTTCCAGTGCTTCAGGAGTTAAATAGATCTCAACCATTTCTTCATTGACAACTTTCACTTGTTTCACATCTCCGGTTTTGAGCATATTCTGCTCAAAGTCGCGCTGGTCAATTTCTTTTACACCGCCCTGAAAACTCATGAATTGCAAGCCAAGTAATATCACAGCTATGATACCATAAATCCAATAGTAGTTGAATTTTGGTCCGCCCTTTGGAAAAGGTATTTTATTCTTGTTATCGGGTTTTTTCTTTTTATCACTCATTATTACGTAGTATATCTTATTTAATAGTATTTATTCAATGTGTTGCGCTAACCTGTGTCTCCACTGCATCAGCCCATAATTCTTCCAATTTGTAATAGGTTCTTTTTTCTTGCACAAAAACATGTACGACTACATTTACATAGTCAATAATTACCCATTCAAGGTTGTCCATTCCTTCATAACGATAAGCCTTTTCTTTGCTTTTTTCCACAACATTGTCCATGATAAAATCACTTATGGAACGCACCTGTGTGTTTGATTGAGCATGACAAATCACGAAAAAATCAGTAACAGTATCTTCCAGATTCCTAAGGTCGAGAACTACAATTTCTTCGCCTTTTTTCTCCTGTATAGAATCAACAATTAAGTCTTTAAGTTGT
Organism: Chitinophagales bacterium; assembly: GCA_040877935.1. Taxonomy (NCBI): domain Bacteria; kingdom Pseudomonadati; phylum Bacteroidota; class Chitinophagia; order Chitinophagales; species Chitinophagales bacterium. The sequence goes on along the minus strand of JBBDNB010000046.1, from coordinate 50,707 downwards.
TCCGGGCGGGAAATTTTATTTTTAGCTGCTATTTTTGAAGACAAATTTTATTGTTTTTCAACTTACAAAGTTACAAATTCTTATTCTTTACTTTGGCAGAAGTATGATAATTGGGCAAAAAGAGATTTTTATTGAAGAAATCAATTCCACCAACCAATATGCGAAGGAACTGGTTTCAAATACCAAGCCATTTGAGGGCACTGCCATATTTACCGACTATCAGCAGCAGGGAAGGGGACAAAATGGCAATGTTTGGCAGGGTACAAGGTCAGAAAACCTCTATTTGTCAGTCATTCTCTATCCCCGATTTTTAGCCATTCAAAATCATTATTTGCTCAATAAGGCTATTTGTCTCTCTGTTTGGGAAAGTATTGCGGCTTATTTTCCCGAAGTACAGATCAAATGGCCCAATGATATTTATGCGAAAGGTGAAAAAGTGGCGGGTATATTAATAGAAAACAACCTTCAGGGAAGCAATTGGCAAAGTGCTATTGTGGGGATTGGTGTGAATTTAAACCAAAGGGCTTTTCCCGAAGGAATCAAAGCTACATCACTTCACAATTTGACAAAGCGGGAAATAGACAGAACTGCTTACAGAAAATTGCTGTATAAAAAACTGAATAAAAATTACCTGGCAATTAGGACTGGGCAAAAGGAAAGTATAGACAGGGTTTATACTAAAAATTTATTGGGCTATCAGGAGGTTCACGCTTTTGAAGCCGATGGCAAAAAATTTACCGCGCAATTATTGGGAGTGGACAATCAGGGGAATTTATGTCTGGAACAAGAAGGCCAACTCAAATATTATAGACATGGCAGGCTACGACAGGTTGTTGGGTAAAAAACAACACCAAGGATGCTCTCACAAATCAATCCTTCACTTCTTCAAAATCAATATACTCTCCTTCATCGAAATTTTTACTGCTTTCATTGGGATTGTGTTTGACATTGATTTTTGGATCCTCGCTATTCTTTTTGAAAGACCCGCCATCGGAACTGCCTTGTGAGCTAAAAAGCCCAATTAAATAATTGGCGTATTTATAAACCAAATAGAAAAAAAGAAGAAGTAATAACCATCTATACATTACTAAGCATTATTTACTCAAATACATTGATTTTCTACTGTACAATTCCCTGAAGAAAGGATCTTTGGTATCTTTAATAAAACGGATTGCTTCACCGGTAGATTTCATTTCAGGACCCAATTCTTTTTTCACTTCAGGAAATTTATTGTAAGAAAAAACCGGTTCTTTTATGGCAAAACCATCCATCTTTGGTTTTAATTCAAAATCCTTCAATTTGTTCACGCCAAGCATCACTTTTGTTGCTACATTTAAAAATGGAACGCCATAAGCCTTAGCTATAAAAGGGGTAGTTCTTGATGCTCGCGGGTTGGCTTCTATTACATATACTTTCTCATCTTTAATGGCAAACTGAATATTGATAAGACCACATATATTCATGGCTTCAGCTACTGCTTTAGTGTAGGTTTTCATGCTTTCAATCACCTTTTCAGACAAATTAAAAGGCGGCAATACAGCACTGGAATCCCCGGAGTGGATGCCCGCTGGCTCGATGTGCTCCATCACGCCCATTACATACAATTCCTCTCCATCGAAAATGGCATCAATTTCCGCTTCTTCTGCTCTATCCAAAAAGTGGTCGATTAAGATTCTGTTTTCTGGAATGTGTTTCAACAAATCCAAAACTGCTTTTTCAAGCTCCTCATCATTGATCACAATTTTCATTCTTTGGCCACCCAATACGTATGAAGGACGAACCAGAACGGGATAATTTACTCTTTGAGCAACTTCCAGCGCATCTTCTACTGATTCTGCAACACCGTAGTTAGGGTAAGGAATGTCCAGCTTTTTCAGCAAATCGGAAAAAGAGCCCCGGTCTTCTGCAAAATCCATGTCCTCGTAAGAAGTGCCAAAAATCTTAATGCCTTTTTCATTGAGTTTTTCGGCCAGTTTTAAAGCAGTTTGTCCTCCAAGCTGAACAATCACACCCTCGGGTTTTTCATGTTCAATCAATTCAAATAGATGTTCCCAATATACAGGTTCGAAATACAATTTATCGGCAATATCAAAATCAGTGGAAACAGTTTCCGGATTGCAATTGATCATAATGGCTTCATATCCGGATTCTTTAATGGCTATCAAACCGTGTACGCAGCAGTAATCAAATTCTATGCCCTGGCCAATACGGTTGGGGCCGGAACCCAGAACAATTACTTTTTTCTTATCGCTTACAACACTTTCGTTTTCTTCCTCAAAAGTGGAATAGTAATAAGGTGTTTTGGCTTCAAATTCTGCTGCGCAGGTATCTACCAGTTTGTAAACTCTTTTTATACCCATCGATCTGCGATAATCATACACCGCTTCTTCCTGTACATTATTCCCAAGCGTATAGGCAATTTGAGTATCAGAATACCCCATTTGCTTGAGCTTTAGCATAAAAGTTTTGTCTATTTCATCCAGGCGATTGTGCTTTTTGATTTCTTTTTCTACTTCTACGAGTTCTGCTATTTGACTTAGAAACCAGGTATCAATTTTAGTGAGGTTGTAAATGGTTTTTATTGGCACCCCCAAACTCAGCGCATCTTTTACGCGAAATATCCGATCATCCGAAGGGTTTTTCAAACTGTCCACAATATCTTCCAATCGGGTCCAGGTCTTTTTATCCGCACCCAAGCCATCTCTGTTTATTTCCAGCGATTGACAGGCTTTTTGCACTGCTTCCAAAAAGCTTCTTCCAATACCCATCACCTCACCTACAGATTTCATCTGAAAGCTCAGGGTTTTATCGCATCCTGCAAATTTCTCAAAATTCCATCGAGGAATTTTTACAATGGTATAATCCAATGTGGGCTCAAAAAAGGCGGAAGTCGTTTGGGTAATTTGATTTTTCAATTCATCCAAAGTATAGCCTATTGCCAATTTTGCAGCGATTTTTGCAATGGGATATCCTGTCGCCTTTGAAGCCAAAGCAGAAGAACGCGATACCCTGGGATTGACCTCTACCGCAATGATATACTCGGTTTCGGGATCAACGGAAAACTGAACATTACAGCCTCCGGCAAAATTTCCCATAGAGCGCATTATCTTTTTGCCCATGCTGCGCATTTCTTGATAGGTTCTATCAGAAAGGGTCATGGATGGTGCTACCGTAATGGAATCTCCGGTGTGGACGCCCATTGGGTCAAAATTTTCCACCACACAAATGATTACGATATTGTCATTTTTATCGCGTAAAAGCTCCAGCTCAAATTCTTTCCAACCTAATACTGCTTTTTCTACTAATACTTCATGGGTTGGGGAGGCATTTAAAGCCCTTTGCAATTTTTCTTCCAGTTCATCTTTGTTGTGCACAAAACCACCCCCATATCCACCTAAGGTGTAGGAGGGTCTAAGTACCAAAGGAAGGCCAATTTCCTGGGCAATTTCTTTTCCCTCTAAAAAGGAATTGGCAATTCTTGATTCGCAAACACCAATTCCAATATCCACCATCAACTGCCGAAAGCTGTCTCTGTTTTCTGCCAATTCAATGGCATCAATGTCCACACCGATCAAGCGCACATTGTATTTTTCCCAAAGACCTACTTCTGCTGCTTCTATGGCTAAATTGAGTGCGGTTTGCCCGCCCATAGTTGCCAGTACGGCATCTATTTTTCTTTCCTTTAAAATTTGCTCCAAAGATTCGACCGTAAGCGGCAGCAAATAAATATGATCGGCCATCACGGGGTCGGTCATAATGGTTGCCGGATTAGAGTTGATAAGGCTTACTTCTAAACCTTCTTCTCTTAGGGAGCGGGCTGCCTGTGATCCTGAATAATCAAATTCACAGGCCTGGCCAATAATTATAGGGCCGCTGCCTATGATCAATACGGATTTAATGCTGCTGTCTTTAGGCATAAACTTTTAAAATTTTGGCAAATTTAAGGCTTTACTGCTTAGATATTAAGTAATCAAATGAATAAGTCTTTCCTATTTTTGAAAAAAACAAAATTTATTTGCTTCAAAATCGGAACAAATGAAATAAGCATGCGTAGAATAGACAAAACAAAACTAAATGGCTGCTGCTTCTGATAAACATACAGACAAGAAAACTAAAAACAGATTGCCAAAGCTTAATCTCAACTTTTTGAAAGAGATGTCTGGAGGAGATTCTCAGTTTGTAATTGAGATTCTGGAAATTTTTATTTCAGATGCTCCGCTTACACTTAAATCTATCAATTCTGAGTTGGCGCATTCAGATATAGAGTCCGTTAAAATATCTGTACACAAATTAAAATCCTCCATTAAAGTTTTGGGAGTGGATGCGCTTGCAGAATTGGCACAACAATTAGAAAACGAGGCCGGAAAAGGAAAAGTCAGCAAAGATTTTAAATTGAAAATCACTAAGCTGGAAAAATGTATAGAGGCTTTGGTCAAGGAATGCTCGATACAGATAAAATATCTTAAAAATCAAAAGTAGTCCTCAAGCTTACTTGAGATTCAACATAGTGAACTTTCACCAATCGTCAGCACTTTCTTCTTCCAGTGGTTTGTTCAAAGTATCCTTTAAGCTATTTGTAAGTTCATCCATGAAACCACTTACTTGATTAAGATAGCTATTCAGGGTTTCCTGGTTTGCTGCACCACTTTCAATCCATTCATTAATATATACTTTTACTCCTTCTACCTTGAAAAATTCATCTATTTTATAGCGGTAACGGCCGTCTTTAAAACCAATTTCAATATAGTAGTTTACAAATCCCTTATGTACCTCAGTCCCTGCGTCATCTGCATATAGATTGATCTTGTGTTTGCCAAAAATCCTTTTGCCTGTTTCTCTTTCTTTGATCACACTTCCTGCATTGGTATAAAATTCATCAAACCATTTTTCTGCCCTTTTATACAATTGATCAGCGCTGGCTCCAGGTACCTCAACCACTTCTATAAATTCAACTTTACCGGTTTCTTCATTTAGAGGTAGACTTTGGGCATTTACAAATAAATTAAAACACAGGAATAGTATAGTTGCTGATATAAATTTCATGGCATTTATTTTTGGTTTTAAAGGGTCGTAAAATTATGGAAAAATAAAGAATCTCGAGGGCTTTTAATCCAGACAAATTAATGTGGATAATTTGATATTCAGAATAAGTCTGGCAGGTCGTTAACTGTATTAAAAGTTGTATCTTTACGCGGTTTGAATAAATATAGAATTTTTCAAAATTATGAGCGAAAAAAAAGACAATTACACTGCCGATAATATCCAGGTACTTGAAGGCCTGGAAGCAGTGCGCAAACGTCCCGCCATGTATATTGGCGACATTAGTGTAAAAGGCTTGCACCATTTGGTTTATGAGGTCGTTGACAACTCCATTGACGAGGCTATGGGGGGGTATTGTACCACTATTATGGTTGCGATCAATGAAGACAATTCCGTTACAGTAGAAGATGACGGACGTGGAATTCCGGTAGAAATACATAAAAAAGAAGGAAAATCTGCTCTTGAAATTGTAATGACCGTATTACACGCAGGTGGTAAGTTTGATAAAGACACCTATAAAGTATCAGGTGGATTGCACGGTGTGGGTGTTTCTTGTGTGAATGCTTTGTCTAAAAATCTTAGAGCAGAAGTGCACAAAAACGGCAAAGTATATGAGCAACTCTATGAAAAAGGAAAGCCACAGGCAGATGTAAAAGAAATAGGGAAAACCGATAAACATGGTACCTATATTACTTTTAAGCCGGATGATACCATTTTTACTGCTACTGAATTCAATTATGAAACACTGGCATCAAGACTCAGAGAATTGGCCTATCTAAACAAGGGTGTTCGTTTGATGATCGTTGATAAACGTGAAAAAGACGAAAATGGGGATTATCGCAATGATAATTTTTTCAGTGAAGGTGGATTAAAGGAGTTTGTTACTTATTTGGACGCAACTCGTGAACCACTCATCGAAGTACCATTTCACGTAGAAGGAACAAAAGACAATGTAGAAGTAGAAGTGGGCTTTCAATACAATACTTCCTATGGTGAAAATATCCACTCTTATGTGAACAATATCAATACCATTGAAGGGGGTGCGCACGTTGCAGGTTTCAGAAGAGCCATTACCCGTGTATTTAAAAACTACGGTGAAAAAGAAGGATACTTTTCCAAATTGAAATTTGATGTTACCGGTGAAGATTTTAGGGAAGGATTGACAGCAGTTATTTCTGTGAAAGTTCCGGAACCACAGTTTGAAGGTCAGACCAAAACCAAACTGGGCAACTCAGAAGTAACAGGAATAGTAGAAAGTACTTTAGGTGAAGGTATAAGCGCTTACTTAGAAGAGCATCCAAGAGAAGCCAAGCAGATTATCAGCAAAGTAGTGATTGCAGCTACAGCACGCCATGCAGCAAGAAAAGCACGCGAATTGGTTCAGCGCAAAAATGTGTTGACCGGAACAGGCTTGCCGGGAAAATTAAGCGATTGTTCCAGTAAAGATGCTGAAATCTCTGAAATCTATCTGGTTGAGGGAGATTCAGCAGGTGGAACGGCCAAGCAAGGTCGCGATCGTAATTTCCAGGCCATTTTGCCGCTAAGAGGTAAAATCTTGAATGTGGAAAAAGCCATGGAGCACAAAATTTATGAAAACGAGGAGATCAAAAACATCTTTACCGCACTGGGTGTAACTATGGGTACTATAGAAGATGAAAAGGCGCTGAATATTGAGAAACTGCGCTATCACAAAGTGATCATAATGTGTGATGCCGATGTCGATGGAAGCCACATTACCACTTTGATTCTTACATTCTTCTTCCGTTACATGAAAACACTGGTAGAGCAAGGTTATATTTATATTGCCACACCACCGCTCTATTTGGTTAAAAAAGGCAATGAAGAACGCTACTGCTGGAGTGATCAACAGAGAGATCAGGCAATAAAAGAGATTGCTGAAATGAAAGGCAGTAAAGAAGATTCAGTAGGTGTACAACGCTACAAAGGTTTGGGTGAGATGAATGCCACACAGCTGTGGGATACTACCATGAATCCCGAAACCAGAACGCTTAGAAGAGTCACCATTGACAGTGCCGCTGAAGCCGATCGAATATTCAGCATGTTGATGGGCGATGAAGTTCCACCAAGAAGGGAGTTTATTGAACAACATGCCCGCTATGCGAATTTGGATATTTAATATTAGCAGACACCAAAACAAACATAAAACCTTTCTGTAACAATCTTGTTGCTTAATAATTTCCGCAAGAGGGGATGATATTTTTTTTATTTACAAGCTTGCTTATACTGATGAGTTTATGAATGATACATTAAAAATCGCACTTCAAAAATCAGGAAGATTGAGTGAAGGCTCCATGAAGCTGTTGAGCAATTGCGGAGTTAATGTTTCTAACAATGGCAGAAGATTGATGGCCCAAGCTTCCAATTTCCCCTTGGAAATTCTTTTCCTAAGAGATGACGATATACCGGAATATGTTGAAGACAATGTAGCAGATATAGGTGTTCTTGGCCTAAATGTAGTAAAAGAAAAAAATAAATCTGTAGATATAGTTGAGAAACTTGGATTCTCTAAGTGTCGACTTTCACTGGCAATAGATAAAAATCAAAATTACACCGGTCCCTCTTTCTTTAATGAAAAACAAATTGCAACCTCATATCCTAATATTCTAAAAGAATGGCTGCAAGAAAATAATGTAAAAACAGATGTTCATGAAATTAGCGGGTCAGTTGAGATAGCCCCCGGTATAGGCCTGGCTGAAGCAATTTGTGACATTGTAAGTACAGGAAGCACTTTATTTAGTAATGGGCTGAAGGAGGTGGAAACCATTATGCACTCCGAGGCTGTAATGATTGCCAATAGAAATTTATCTTCTGAAAAACAGACTTTACTTGAAAAATTGATTTTCAGAATAAATGCTGTAAACAAAGCCAAAACCAATCGCTACATTTTACTAAATGCCCCTAATGAAAAGTTAGAGCAAATCATCTCTATACTACCGGGAATGAAAAGTCCTACTGTTACTCCCCTGGCCGATAAAGACTGGAGTTCTGTACATTCTGTTATTGGGGAAGAGGCCTTTTGGGAAGTGATTGATCAGTTAAAATTAGCCGGAGCTGAAGGAATACTTGTGGTTCCTATTGAAAAAATGGTCTTGTGAATAACCTCTACAAAAACCCCGTTGAAAGCCTTTGGCCGGAGTTAATCAAACGCCCATCGATAGATCGCTCAGCCTTATTTCCACTCATGGAAAAAATTATTGAAGCAGTTCAAACCGAAGGAGATCAGGCTTTGAAGCAATTTACCGAAAAATTTGACGGAGTTGAAATAGAGCAACTACAGGTTTCTCAAAAGGAGATTGAATCTGCTGAGAAACTAACGGATGAAAGCCTTAAAACAGCTATTAAAATTGCTGCCAATAATATTGAAAAATTTCACCTGGCACAATCAATAGATCATACAAAAATTGAAACCAGTCCCGGTGTTTTTTGCTGGAACAAATCCACTCCGATAGAAAAAGTGGGTTTATATATTCCAGGAGGAACAGCTCCCCTTTTCTCTACAGTATTGATGTTGGGCATCCCCGCTAAAATTGCAAATTGCTCAGAAATTGTGCTGTGCACACCTCCTGATAAAACAGGAAAAATACATCCCGCCATATTATATGCAGCAAAACAGGTAGGCATCGAAAAAATATTTAAAGTAGGTGGTGCCCAAGCCATAGCAGCTATGGCTTTTGGAACAGAAAGTGTTCCAAGGGTTTACAAAATATTTGGGCCAGGTAATCAATACGTTACGGCTTTAAAACAACTGGTTCAGCTAAATGGCATTAGCATCGATATGCCTGCAGGGCCATCAGAATTGCTCGTGTATGCAGATGAAAGTGCAGACCCGGATTTTGTTGCTGCGGATTTATTATCACAGGCGGAACACGGTATTGACAGTCAGGTGATTTTACTTGTAAACAATGAAAATCTGGTAGAGGAAATTGCATCTTCTATCGACAGACAACTGGAAGAATTGCCTAGAAAAAGCATTGCACAAAAGGCATTGGAAAACAGCAGAAGCATTGTTTTTGAAGATAATAACCAGGCCGTTGCTTTCATCAACACATACGCTCCAGAGCACTTAATCCTGGCAAGCAAAGATTGTAAACATACAGCTGACAAAATTAAAAATGCAGGTTCTGTTTTTTTAGGTAACTATTCCCCAGAATCCGCAGGTGATTATGCTTCTGGTACAAACCATACTTTGCCAACAAATGGTTTTGCAAAAATGTACAGCGGTGTTTCACTGAGCAGTTTTATGAAGACCATCACTTTTCAGGAACTTACAAAAGAAGGTCTTGCAGGACTGAGCAAAACAATAGAAACAATGGCCGCTGCCGAACAATTGTCCGCCCATGAAAATGCAGTAAAAATTCGCAGAGAAAAAATTGAAAAAGGCAACTGACATAAAATCACTTTTGCGCCAAAATATTAAGGCAATGCAATCCTATGCTTTTGCGCGCGCAGAATTTTCAGGAAATGCTAAAGTGTTTTTAGATGCAAATGAAAATCCATTTGAAAGCAAATATAACCGCTATCCTGACCCATGGCATCAAGAGTTAAAGGAGAAATTGGCTGCGTACAAAAACATTGCTTCAGAGTATATTTTTTTGGGCAATGGCAGTGATGAGGCTATTGACCTATTGATACGAGCTTTTTGTAATCCAGGACTTGACAAAATTGTTCTGTGCACTCCTACTTACGGCATGTACAAAGTCACAGCCGCATTGAATGACATTGAAGTACAGAATATTCCTCTGTTGGAAAATTTTCAGCCTGATACTGAAATCATACAGAAGATAAAAGACGCATCCTGTAAATTACTTTTTTTATGCAGCCCTAATAATCCAAGTGGTAACTGCTTGTCTACCGAGTCAATTGGTGAAATAATTGATAGTTTTCCAGGGATTGTAGTTTTAGACGAAGCCTATATTGATTTTGCTGATCAAAAGAGTTTTATCAATCGTTTAGATAAATGCCAAAACCTAGTGGTGTTACAAACTTTATCAAAAGCCTGGGGAATGGCTGGTATACGCATAGGGATGGCTTTTGCAAATCCGCAAATAATTGCAGTACTGAACAAGATAAAAGCACCTTACAATATCAGCACCCCCAATATGGAAGCCGCCCTGAATGTTTTAGCCAATACCCAACCAATGAAAAAGCAAATAAGTAAAATTGTAGAACAACGCAATCATTTATCTGCCATTTTACAAGGATTTAATGAAGTAGAAAAAGTCTATCCTTCTGATGCAAATTTCCTTTTAGTGAAATTCAAAGATGCAAAGTATGTTTTTCAAACATTGTGTGAGAGAGGTATTGTGCTTCGCGACAGATCAAAACAGGTAAATTGTGAGCATTGTCTGCGTATTACAATTGGTACTCCCAAAGAAAATAAAATTTTAGTGAACACTTTAAACGAATTTTTGAAATGAAGAAGCTCCTTTTCATTGATAGAGATGGAACCTTGATTTTGGAACCGGAAGACAACCAAATCGATGCTTTTGAGAAATTGGAATTTTATCCGGGCGTATTTCAAAATTTGGCAAAGATAGCTACTGAACTAAATTATGTACTGGTGATGGTTAGCAATCAAGATGGTTTAGGAACAAGCTCATTTCCAGAAGCAGATTTTCAACCGGTTCATGATTTCATTATTAAAGCTTTCAAAAATGAGTGTATTGAATTTTCTGAAATTCATATTGATCGTTCTTTTCCGGAAGACAATTCTCCCGACAGAAAACCCAAAACAGGCTTGCTGAAAAAATATACTAACGGTGATTATGACCTGGAAAATTCTTATGTAATTGGCGACCGCATTACAGATATTCAGTTGGCAGAAAACTTAAATTGCAAAGTCATCTGGATAGCACCTGAACACAAAGATTTTGAAAGCAATGCACTGGCTCTGAAAACCAGTGACTGGAAAAGTATTTATGAGTTCTTAAAGCTTCCTCAGCGACAAGCCAATATTAAAAGAAAAACCAAGGAAACAGATATTGAAGTTGCTATTAACCTGGACGGCTGTGGCAAAGCAAATATATCAACAGGACTGAAGTTTTTTGATCATATGCTGGAGCAGATTCCAGCACATGCAAGCATTGACTTATACATATCGACAAAAGGAGATTTAGAGGTAGATGAACACCACAGTATAGAGGACACAGCTATTGCATTGGGTACAGCTTTTTCTGAAGCACTGGGAGGCAAAATGGGTATTCAACGCTATGGCTTTTTATTACCTATGGACGATAGTTTGGCACAGCTGGCTATAGACTTTGGGGGGCGCAGTTGGGTAGAATGGAATGTGGAATTTAAGCGTGAAAAAATTGGAGATATGCCTACTGAAATGTTTTTCCATTTCTTTAAATCCTTTTCTGATGCGGCCAAATGCAATTTGAATATTAAAGCCGAAGGACAAAACGAACACCACAAAATAGAATCTATTTTTAAGGCATTGGCTAGAGCAATTCGCATGGCTGTTAAAAGAAATGCTGCTGAAAATAGTTTGCCTTCCACAAAAGGTGTATTGTAATGGAAGTGGCTATTATCAATTATAATGCAGGCAATATTCATTCCGTTGAATTAGCGCTTATGCGCTTGGGGATTAAGCCCATCCTCACCAATGATCCTGAAATATTGCTCAAAGCAGACAAGATTATTTTCCCGGGTGTAGGGGAAGCAAGTTCAGCTATGCAATCCTTAAAAAGGAGTAAGCTTAATAAGCTGATTCCTGAATTAAAGCAACCTTTTTTAGGCATTTGCCTGGGTTTGCAATTGCTTTGTAAGAGCTCAGAAGAAGGAAATACAAAGTGTTTGGGAGTTTTTCCTATAAGGGTGCTGAAAATGCAAAACAAACCTCTTGCTCAATTGAAAATACCACATATGGGCTGGAACAATATCAGCAATATTAAGGGTGTTTTATTTGAGGGTATTTCTCCTTCAGATTATTTTTATTTTGTTCATAGTTATTATGCGCAATTTTCTGAATACACCAATGCAACATGTACATACAACAATTTATTTAGCGCAGCATTGAGTATGGATAATTTCCACGCTGTTCAGTTCCACCCAGAAAAAAGCGGTATTGTTGGAGAACGGTTGTTGAAAAATTTTATAGAAAAAACATGAACATAATACCTGCTATAGACATTATTGACGGGGCCTGTGTAAGGCTGAAACAGGGAGATTATCAAAAAAAAACTGTTTACCACAAGGATCCTTTGGATATGGCCAAAGCTTTTGAAGATGCCGGAATATCCTGCTTGCATTTGGTAGATTTAGATGGTGCAAAACAAAAAAAAGTCATAAACAACAAAGTGCTTGAGCGAATTGCTGCACATACAAATCTAGAAATTGATTTTGGTGGTGGCATTCGCAATGATAGTTCTATACAAAAGGTGTTTGATGCCGGTGCTACTAAAGTGAATATTGGAAGCATAGCCCTTACTGACGAGCCTTTATTTTTAAAATGGCTGGAAAAATATGGTGCAGATAAGATTATTCTAAGTGCCGATGTTCGAGACGGCTTCGTGAGTACCCAGGGATGGCTGGAAAAAAGCCAAACAAAGATCAAGCCTTATTTAAAACACTTTTATAAGCTGGGGGTAAAATGGGTGGCTTGTACTGATATTTCTAAAGACGGAATGCTGCAAGGCACTTCAACCGAATTATATCAGGAAATCCGTTTTAAAATACCAAGACTAAATCTTATTGCCAGCGGAGGCATTAGTTCAATGAAAGACATAGAACAACTTCAAAAAATGAACTTGTCCGGTGTGATAATTGGCAAAGCCATTTATGAGGGCAAAATTAGCCTTGAAAATTTATCAGAATTTATACTTAAAAATGCTGACTAAAAGAATCATTCCCTGCCTGGACATCAAAGATGGGCGAACAGTTAAAGGCATCAACTTTAAACAATTACGCGATGCGGGCGATCCGGTTGCTTTGGGTCAGCTATACAGTCAACAGGGAGCTGATGAATTGGTGTTTTTAGACATTACTGCCACACATGAAAACAGAAAAACCTTGCTTGATATAGTTCGGAGAATTGCAAAAGAAATAAATATCCCCTTTACTGTTGGTGGGGGTATTAATTCAATAGAAGATGTTTCGGCCATTTTAAATGCCGGTGCTGATAAAGTAGCCGTTAATTCAGCAGCAGTAAATAATCCACAGTTGATTGAAAAAATTGCAAGACGCTTCGGCAGTCAGTGTATTGTGTTGGCTGTAGATGCAAAGCAAGTAAAAGAAAAATGGATTGTTTATGTGCATGGAGGGCGAAAGAAAACCGAATTGGAACTGATTCCCTGGCTAAAACAAGCTGAAGCATCGGGTGCTGGTGAAGTTTTATTTACATCCATGGATCATGACGGCACAAAAAATGGATTTGCAAATTCTATTTTAGCCGAAGTATCCGATAAACTCAATATCCCGGTAATTGCTTCAGGAGGTGCCGGAAAGAAAGCGCATTTTCTAGATGTTTTTACTAAAGGAAAAGCAGATGCAGCATTGGCCGCTAGCATATTTCATTTTGAAGAAATACAAATTACCGAATTAAAAAAATACCTTCATACACATCAAATACCCGTTCGCTTATGACACTTGATTTTGAAAAAGGCAATGGATTAATTCCCGCTATTATTCAGGATGCTGATACACATCAGGTATTGATGCTCGCTTATATGAACAAAGATGCACTGGAACAAACAAAAAAAGAAAAAAAGGTAACTTTCTATAGCCGCAGCAAAAAACGTTTGTGGACAAAGGGAGAAAGTTCTGGGAATTTTCTTCATCTGGTTGATATAAAACCTGATTGCGATGCTGACACTTTATTGATTCGTGTAAAGCCCGAAGGCCCTGCCTGTCATAAAGGCTATGACACTTGTTTTAATGAAAAAAATACCGTCAATGCACTTTTCCTTGAAAAACTAGAGAAAGTAATCCTATCGAGAAAAGAAAGCAATGAAAGTGGTTCTTATACTCGACAATTATTAGACAGTGGGATAAACAAAGTAGCTCAAAAAGTAGGGGAAGAAGCAATTGAACTCTTAATTGAGGCCAAAGACGACAATAAAGATTTGTTTCTAAACGAAGCTGCCGACCTACTCTATCACACACTCGTTCTCCTGAAAGCCAAAGAATATCAGCTTAATGAAGTAATAAAAGTGTTAGAAGAAAGACATAATAACCTGACTTAGGTATTTATTTAAAAGCTCTGAGCAATAAATAATATCAGAACTCAGGTTATTAAATAAACCACCAAATTCAACCTGCTGATTTCCTAAAAAACTTAATCGTTTCGGTCAAAACTTGCTGAGCCTGAATAGGCAGATCCTTTGATTTGTAGGGATGCTTGGCTCCAAAAACATGATTGCCGCCCTGAACCGTAAGTAATGTAGAGCAAGGCGCTGCTTCTTTCAGTGCTTTGGCTTTCCGGTAATCTACTGTGGTGTCATCCGTTCCGTGCACAATCAGATAGGGTTTTTTTAGCTTTTTTGCTGTGGCAAGGATATCCAGACGATCTGCATTCTTTTTTAAATCATCCAAATATTGCTTGTACAGTGGCATTTGCTGCTTGGTTCTGGAATTAGGAATATAGATTACCCCATTTTTCTCCCATTCATCTGTAAAGTAGCTGTCGAAAAAACGATCAAAACTGCTGACAGCCGACCAAGTACAGAGTTTGCTTACCCTTTTATCATTTGTGCCCTGTAAAATACTGATACCGCCACCCCGGCTGTGCCCCAGCAGGTTCAGGGCATTGGCATCAATTTTTTGGTCACCCCAAGAGCCGTTTAGGACAAAATCAATGACCAATTCCAAATCATCCAATTCTGTACTTAAATTATTGTGGCCAAAAGCTTCCAGGTCAGCAAAGGCTTCCGGTTTTTCTGGTGTAGTTCCATTGTGGGAGAAATTGAATTTCACAAAAAGAAAACCTGCTTCGGCCATTTGCTGGGCTACCAGGTTGAAATGCCCCCAGTCTTTAAACCCTTTAAACCCATGTGAAAAGATAACTATAGGTAGTGGTAGATTGCTTGCTTCATAAAAAATGTCGAGAAGTATTGGTTTATTTCTTGAACCTTTAATGCTGTAGTTTTTTATTATGTTCATTATTTCAATTGGGCTTTGTGCTAAATTATAGAAATCCAGCTACCTTTAACAAAAATATAAATTAATGCCTGTCAAACTGGAGGAAATTAAGGCTCCCGTCAATGCGGAATTAAACATTTTTGAGCAAAAATTCAAAGAATCCATGCGGAGTAATGTGCCTCTGCTGGATCGCGTGACCTATTATATAGTGCAAAGAAAGGGCAAACAACTGCGCCCACTTTTTGTTCTTTTGAGTGCCAAACTTTTCGGTGAAATAGGCGACAAAACCTACCGCGCAGCCTCACTTGTAGAGCTTTTGCATACAGCCACACTGGTGCACGATGATGTGGTGGATGATGCCAATAAAAGGCGTGGTTTTTTTTCGGTTAATGCCCTGTGGAAAAATAAAATTGCAGTATTGGTTGGCGACTATCTTCTTTCCAAAGGCTTGTTGCTTTCCATCGATAATGATCACTTCGATTTGTTGAAAATCATGTCTGCTGCTGTAAAAGATATGAGCGAAGGGGAATTGCTGCAAATGGAAAAAGCACGCAGGTTGGATATTGAAGAATCTATTTACTTTGACATCATCAGCAAAAAAACAGCCTCACTGATATCTTCTGCATGTCAATGCGGAGCTGCTTCAACTACTACCGACACAGCACAATGCGAAAAAGCCAGACTTTTTGGCGAAAAGGTAGGTGTTGCTTTTCAGATAAAAGACGACCTTTTTGATTACGGGAAACACGAAATCGGCAAACCTACCGGTATTGACATCAAAGAGCGCAAAATGACACTGCCCCTGATTTATGCGCTAAACAATGCTGATCGTTCGGACAAAAGGAGGATCAAGAACATAGTGAAAAACGAAAACGACAAACCCCGGAAAGTGGATGAAGTGATAAAATTTGTAAGGGCAAGTGGGGGCATCGAATACACTATCGAAAAGATGAACCAATACAAAAAAGAAGCTTTTGAGATTCTGGAAACTTTCCCCGATAACCCTGCCCGTAAAAGCCTGGGTGATCTAATCAATTATGTAGTGGATAGGAGGAAGTGATTTTTATACCTAAGCTCACTGAATAGATAACTTGTACTCGAAACTAAATTTCTCCTTTGTATATTAGAGTGGTGATGACCAAAAATGAAATATTAAGCAAGTTAAAAGAACTAAAGCCAGTACTTAACAAAGATTATTCTGTTAAGGAGATTGGCTTGTTTGGTTCCTATTTGGAAAATAAGGCTACAGAAAAAAGCGATATTGATTTGCTTGTTGAATTAGAAAAGCCAATCGGATGGAAGTTTTTCACACTTGAAATATATCTTGAAAAAGCCTTTGGAAAAAAGATTGACTTAGTAACAAAGAATGCATTGCGAAAAAGACTGAAAGAGGATATCTTAAGCAAAGTAAATTACGCATAGTTTGAAAGAAGAGTATCGCTCATATATTATGTATCTGGAAGACATTCAAGTATCTATGTTTCGTATTTCAGAATACATTTCTGATTTAGATTTTGATGGCTTTTCAAAAGATTATAAAACTATAGATGCTGTAGTAAGAAATTTTGAAATAATAGGAAAAGCCTCTAAAAATCTTCCAGAATCAGTTAAAGAAAAATATGATTCCATTCCCTGGAAAGAAATGTATTAACCTGAGCTCGGAAATTATTTATTGCTCAGAATGCCAGAAAATAGTGAGATTCGACTGGAAATATTGATGGAATAGCGGGCTATTTTGAGATATTTCCAGGAAGAAGATTGCTGTTTTCTGGCATTTGAAATCCATAAAACGCAATTTGCTGCGTTGCATTTGCTTGGTTTATCCCGATAGACCTTCACAAATGCGCCTTGCCTATTACGTTTTAGTGAATTTCTGAGCTCTTAAATAATTATCGAACTCAGGTTATTATCTCAGAAACAAAATCTCACATGAATATTTTGGAGTTGACTATGAAATTATTTGGGATGTGGCCATCAACTATTTACCTGGTAACAAAAAAGAAATAGATAGAATTATAGAAATAGAAGCCAAAAAATAATCTATAATTCCAATTCAATAAGCGGATCCCAGAATTTATTTTTAAAATCCACCACCTTATCATCGGCTACTTTCACGCCTTCTTTTTCCAACAGTTTCTGCATTTGATCGGGATGTCGAAAATGCATTTTCCCAGTGAGCAGTCCGTTTCTGTTAACTACTCTATGAGCAGGCACAGGAGGTATTTCCCGGTGTGAATTGTTCATTGCCCAGCCCACCATCCGCGATGATTTTGCCGATCCAATGGCTTTGGCAATAGCACCATAACTTGTAACTCTGCCCTTTGGCACCAGGCGTACCAGGTCATAAACTTTTTCAAAGAAGGTGGGTTCTGGGGGCATTGGCTGAATTTATTTCTAATTTCGAAATTAAATTAGCCTTTGTTTTGACAATTAACAAATAGGTATATAAACCAATAATCAAATGCTCATAAAAGCCGGAAACATCACCAATCTTACAGAAGCGCGCTATTTCAGCTCAAAAGCAGCCAGTCAAATCGGTTTTAATTTCAATCAAGAAAGTGAAAATGCCATTGCGCCCATGCAAGCGCAGCAAATCATCGGCTGGCTCGAAGGACCGGAGATTGTAGCGGAGTTTGCCAATGAAAGAAAAGCAGAAATCCAGGAAATCATTACGGTGCTGAATTTACAAACCCTGAAAATTCTCATACACAGATTGTCTGAATTGGAAAATCTGAATGTCGCATTGATTTTGCAGTGCACTTTAGCCGATATTGACGAGGATCATAAAAGCCCGTATATTTTGCAATTGGCAATTACAGAAAAACAATTTCAAGAGCATTCCGATAAAATCAAAAAATTGATCCAAAACAATCGGGTGATTTTAGAAATGGATTGGACGCCCGAATGGCTTTTAAAATGTATGGATGAATTTCAGCCCTATGGCATCAATTTTAATGGCAGTGGAGAGCTGAAAACCGGGGCCAAATCCTTTGAGCAAATGGATGCGCTCTTTGAATTAATGCAGGACGAATTTTAAGTACTTGATTTTTTTGCCGGCTTCCAGGTGAATTTTTTCGTAAAAGGTTTTTATCGCCAAAGCCCCTTCAGTGTTTCTGTTTCCCGCATAAATATCAAAGTCTTTTTCAAGAATTTCCATACCTATTTCTTCTGCTATTTCGCAGGAATAATCAAAAAGAGCTGTATCGTCCGTTTTCAGGTTTACTGTGCCGCCTTTTTTTAAAACCTTTTTATAAATATCAAGAAATACCGGGGAAGTCAGTCTTCTGTTTCTATTTGATTTGCGGGGATAAGGATCTGGAAAAATAATCCAGATTTCATCTACTTCACCTGACTCAAAATAATGCGGCAACAACTCAATTTTACTTCTAATAAAGGCCACATTTTGGCGCTTTTCTTTGAGCCCTTTTTTGGCTCCTTTCCAAATGCGATTGCCTTTGAGGTCAACACCAATAAAATTTTTATTGGGGAATTGTTCGCTCAGCCCCAAGCTGTATTCTCCCTTACCACAGGCGAGTTCCAATACAATGGGGTTGGGATTTTTAAAATAAATTTTGTTCCACTTCCCTGCCAATTTGACTTCCGACCTGTCGTGGCCTATTAAATTGGCCTTTTTGAAATCAAAATTCTGAAATACATTTTGAAATGTATTCAGTTCATCGAACTTCTGCTGCTTCCCCTTATTCCCCATGCCACAAAAATAATCAGCTTTGTAAAATAGCCTTAATGCAAAAGCCTATAATTTCACGATTTGCTTTTGATAGGTTTCTTCTCCATTGTTAAAATGTACCCAATAAGTACCTTTTGCCAATTTGCTGATGTCCATTTGCAAATAATTGACACCTTGCTGATGCCTGTTGATTTCTTCCTGGATCAGAACCCTGCCATTTAAATCAATAACCTGCAATTGAATTTTGCGCTGATTGGGGCTGTAGTATTGCATTTGTAGATAAGTCTCTGCGGGGTTGGGATATACACCGAGTATTGTCAGTGGCACTCTCTCTTCAATTGAAACTGAAGTTTGCTTTGGATTCAATGGTGCAAAAGGTTTTTTCTCACCTGTGTATTCAGCCGGTCCTGTAGCTTCTTTTAGCTGTCTTCCTGTATTTGGAACATACCATGAAGCCAACATCTCTTTTCCGGTATCAACTTCACTGATGGTATTCATAAAGTAAAAATCTGTTTGAGCTTTTCTGGAATCAAGTGTAAGTATATTATAACCCCGCTGGTCAAATTTTGCGTATTTCACATGGTCAAAATTATTAAGTACAAAACCTGACAATCCAGATAGAAAATCTGGCACACTTGAAGTAATGCTCGTGGATACAAATTCCACCGCAACACTATCACCTGCATTATTCTCTAAATTATTGGCCCAGGAAGTATGTATATCACCGGTAAGTACAACTACATTTTCTATATTATTATCAAGAATGTGTGCATAAAGTTTTTCTCTGTCTGCATTGTATCCATCCCACTGGTCTGAATTGAATGTTTGACCGCCAAACTGCAGTGAAGCCATCATAACCTGTTGCGCAAGAACATTCCAGGTGGAAGTGCTATTGCTCAAATTGTCATTTAGCCAATCGAATTGTACTTTTCCAAGGATAGTTCGAGCGGTATCATTAATAGCCTGCGTGTTTGTTGCATCTACCTGCTCGTCCCTTCCTTCGAGCCGGGTATCCAATACCATAATTTTCGCAAGCGGGCCATACTCAATTACCCTGTAAATAAGATTATTCATAGGTTGGCGAACAGGCAACCATTCCATATAGGCCTGAATCCCGGCAGCTTTTCGGTTTGCCCAAGAACCTTCTGTTCCTGGATCATGGTTATCGGCTCCACCAGTCCAACTGTTGTTGGCCGTTTCGTGATCGTCCCAGGTTGTAATCATTGCATACTGCTGTTGCAATAGTCTTAGCTGTTCATCCAATCGATAATGGGCATGACGAATACGATAATCTTCCAGGGTGATTATTTCATTGGGAGGCTGTAATGTATCTCTGTCTGCTATAGTGGTACCCACAGCATATTCGTAAATATAGTCGCCCAAATGAATTACTGCATCAATGTCATTGTGCCATGCAATGGATTCATAGGCATTGAAAAAACCGTCCTCATACCTTGAGCAGGAAACCACTGCAAAACGCAATTGATCAACAGCTGCATTGGGAGCTGTTTTGGTTCTTCCAATGAGTGAATGTGCACCATCGTACTCAAATTGGTAATAGTAAGTTGAGGCAGGGTTTAGGCCGGTGACATCCACTTTAACGGTATAATCCAGTGAAGCATTGGAATTGGCAGTGCCGGAATTCACAATGTTTTGCATAGAAGTATCTGTAGCAATGGCCCAATTCACAGTAATTGAAGGATCCTGTGTAGTCACCCTGGTCCAGATAATAACCGCATCACTAAGTGGATCACCGGACGCTACACCGTGATAAAAGGGTACCAGAGCAGGGTCAACCGAAAGGCGTTTGTTGGAATTATAGTCTTGTGCATAAGCGAAATGCAAAAGAAACAAAAAACTTAATGACAACAATTTTCTCATGATCTATTTCTTTAAAAGTTATTCTATAAAAATAGGGGAATAATTCCTGAGATTCAGTTTTGGGCTTGTTAAAGTTTTTTGAATTCTATGAAATGTGTAAGACTATGGCTCAGTTTTTTGAATAGATATCTTCCAAGGCTGTTTTCAAATCGGGGTATTTATATTCAAAACCGGTAGATTGAATTTTTTTGCAACTCACACGCTGACCGGTCAAAACCATATTTGCCATTTCCCCGAGCATTAATTTTATGGCAAATCCCGGTGTGGGCATCAAAATACCTTTCCCAATTGCCTTAGATAATTTGCTTGTAAAATCAATATTGCGTTCGGGATTAGGTGCTACTGCATTATAAGTTTCATTTGTCTGGGCTTTTCCTTCTATGCAATGTAAAAACTGCCTGCACAAATCTTCAATGTGTATCCATGACATATACTGTTGGCCATTGCCCAGATAGCCTGCAATACCGAATTTCAAGGGTTTTTCAATTTCTCTTAGCGCTCCGCCATTGGGACTGAGTACCATTCCAATTCTGATAGTATTATAGTTGATATTGAGTTTTTTAACTTCATGAGCAGCGGCTTCCCATTTTTCACATACTTGTGCCAAAAAATCATTAGCTGCAGGACTGTTTTCATCAACCCATTCATCTCCACAAGCCCCATAATAGCCAATTGCAGAAATTGATAAAAACAATTCTGGCTTGTGATTGAGCTCCTTGAGTTTATCAATCAATAATGCAGTACTTTTGGTTCTACTCTCAACAATTTCCTTTTTACGGGATGCAGTCCATCGTTTGTCTGCAATTCCTGCCCCTGCCAAATGCACAATACAATCTGCTGAAAGAATGGCTTCGTTTTCTATTTGACCTTTTTTGACATCCCAATGATATATGCCTATATCAGAATCGTAATTTTTAGAAGAGCGGCTTAAGTGATTGACCAGATAACCTTTTTGGAGTAGAAACTTACTCAAACGCATTCCAATCATCCCGGAACCACCTGTAATTAATATTTTTTTGATCATGAAAATATCGTTTAGAAATATAAAATATCACTTTTGTCAGCAGGAGTAATTCGCTACAATTCAGTTCACTGATTATGATAAATGAAATGCTCCATAGCCATCAGTTTTTTATTTTATGACTTATTTTTAGTCAATTTCAACTTTGATCCAATATACAAATTGATTGCACCGAGTATTGTTTACCGCCATTAATTATTTTTTATGGCAAAAAATTTAAGCAATGCTTTATAAGAGCGTATTCTCCGCATGATTGGATTTCTGGGGATAGTCCGTAGTGAAATGCAGTCCCCGGCTTTCCCTGCGCATAGAAGAACAGCGGCAAATCAAATAGGCTACTGTGATCATATTGCGCAATTCACAGAGTTGGGGAGAGAGAATGGCATTTTCGTAAAGTTCTTCTGTTTCGGTATATAAGAGGTAAAGGCGATCGAGGGCTCTTTTTAACCGCACATTTGATCTTACTATGCCCACATAGCTGCTCATAATATCCCTGAGTTCTTTTAGGCTTTGCGTGATCAGTACCAGTTCTCCAGGTTCTGTTGTGCCGGCTGCATCCCACTCGGGGATGCCGGTATTTAGCGAAATGTAGTCAATTTTGCTAACTGCATTTTCATAAATCAAATGCGCATAAACCAGAGCTTCCAGCAATGAATTTGAAGCCAGGCGATTTGCGCCATGCAGACCTGTACTAGCACACTCTCCACAGGCGTAGAGGTTTTCAATAGAGGTTTCCCCCTTTTCATTGACCTTAATTCCACCACAGGAATAATGCGCTGCGGGCACCACGGGAATGCCTTCTTTAGACACGTCAATTCCCAGATCGCAACATTTGTTGTAAATATTTGGGAAGTGATTTCTGAATGTTTCATTTGGAATTTCAGTGGCATCGAGATAGACAAATTCTTCCCCGCTTTTCTTCAGTTCATTATCAATCGCCCGTGCTACAATATCCCTTGGTGCAAGAGCGCCTCTTTTGTCATAATCGTACATAAATTCCCTGCCGGAGATATCCCTCAATTTTGCTCCAGCTCCTCTTACAGCCTCGGTAATCAAAAAGGATGGCGATTCGCCCGGATTGTATAGCGAGGTGGGGTGAAACTGGATGAACTCCATATTTTCCACCCGTCCTTTTGCACGGTACAACATAGCCAAACCATCGCCAGTGGCTATTGAGGGATTGGTGGTGCTTTTATAGACCTGTCCTACTCCACCACTGGCCAAAACCGTTAATTTAGAGAGAATGCGCTCTACCTTTTTACTTTGCGTGTTTAAAACATAAACACCAAAGCAGGTAATGCCATCTGTAACTCTTGTAACTATACTGCCAGTGTGGTGCTGTGTGATCAGGTCGAGCACAAAATGATGCTGGTAGACCTCAATGTTATCCGAGGCATGGACTTTTGCAAGCAGTGCTCTTTCAATTTCTTTACCCGTTACATCTTTATGATGCAAAACTCTGTTTTCGGTATGTCCGCCTTCTTTTCCGAGGTGATATGCTCCGCTTTCATCTTTGTCAAATTCAGTGCCCCATTCAATGATTTCGCGGATACGTGCCGGGCCATTTTTAATCACCTGCTCCACAACAGCTTTGTCACACAAGCCATCTCCAGCATTAAGTGTGTCTTCTATGTGCTTTTTAAAGCTGTCGTGGTCAAAGTCTGAAACAACAGCTACACCACCCTGTGCGTATTTGGTATTCGATTCGTCTTCATCAGCTTTGGTAATGACTTTAATGCTTTTATCCGGAAATTTTTCAGAAAATTTCAAAGC
Source organism: Chitinophagales bacterium (assembly GCA_040877935.1). Taxonomy (NCBI): domain Bacteria; kingdom Pseudomonadati; phylum Bacteroidota; class Chitinophagia; order Chitinophagales; species Chitinophagales bacterium. The sequence goes on along the minus strand of JBBDNB010000046.1, from coordinate 27,203 downwards.
CATTGTAAGCCCGGCTATTCCCGAACCTACAATTAAAAAATCTGCACTTTGAGCCATTGCTTATGTTTTGATATTAAGTGTAAAGATACATGAAGTAGCATCTCTAAATCTCCTTTTGCTTAAGCTTTCAGCAAACCATATTTCAATATGCAATAGATTGCCCTGAAGCCATCTTTCCAGTTGATTTTTTTTCCTTCAGCATAGGTTCTTCCGTAATAGGAAATCCCTACTTCATAAACACGTATTTCAGGTATCCTGGCCATTTTGGCAGTAACTTCCGGTTCAAAACCAAAGCGTTTTTCTTTCAGATCCAGGCTTTTTAAAATATCGGCACGGAAAAGCTTATAGCAAGTTTCCATATCAGTAAGGTTCAGGTTAGTAAAGGCATTTGACAAAAATGTAAGCCATTTATTCCCCAGGGAATGCCAGAAAAATAAAATTCTATGCGGGTTTCCACCTATAAAGCGCGATCCAAAAACCACATCAGCACGGCCATTGATAACAGGTGCCAGCAAGATGTTAAATTCGTTTGGGTCGTATTCCATATCGGCATCCTGGACCACTATATAATCGCCTTTGGCTACTTTTATTCCCGTGTGCAATGCAGCTCCTTTTCCTTTGTTGATTCCATGTTGGATAAGCCGAATAGCGGAATTAGGTTTTTCAGCAAGCAATGCTTCAATTTCCAAAACAGTTTTATCAGAAGAACCATCATCCACCACTATGATTTCCATTTGGGTATTGTCGATAAGTTGCACTTCGAGAATTTGATTTAAGGCCTCTTTCACAATACGTTCTTCATTAAAAACAGGTACCAGTACTGAAAGTAAACGATTGGACATTTATAATAATTAATGTGGCAATTTAATGAAATATTCCTTGCCACTGCGATTTTTAAGTTCTGTGTCGCGCAACCAGGGGTTTAAAATTTTCAGGGTTTTGTAGTTGATGCCCTGTCCAATTGCAAAATCTACAAGATCATTAATGCTTGTATCTATTAGTACTGACCTGGTTTGGAAAGGTTGGTAAAGGTCAGCAGCATCCAGGTTGAACCCGTATTTTTCAGGATTGGTAAATATTTCTTTGAGTGCCACAATGCGAAAAACATAGCGTGCTGTTTCTTCATTTAAATACAAGGCATAATAATTGTCTTCTTTTTGCTGCTTTAAAATTCTTTTTAGCCTGGGTCTTCCAATATTATATGCTGCAGTTGCCAATGTCCAGCTTCCAAGGTCTTCATAAGCTTCTCGTAGATAAGCCGCTGCTGCACGTGTAGATTTTTCGAGATGATAGCGCTCATCAACAGTACTGCTCACTTCCAAACCGTATTCTTTTGCCGTACCTTTCAGAAATTGCCAGGAACCTTCTGCACCTCTTGGAGATACCACATTTTTCAGTCCGCTTTCGGTAAGTGCAACAAATTTCAAGTCAGGCGGTACTCCTTCTTCTTCCAGTACTTTTTCTATCAGCGGAAAATAGCGATTGGCAATTTTGAACAGTTGAATTGAATTGGAATGCCAATAAGAATTGACCAGCAACTCTCGGTCAAGACGTTCTTTTACATCATCAAATTCGGTGTGGACGCGTTCATTACAAAAATATATCTCACCGGGAACTTCAACTGCCATTATTTTTTGCGCCAGCCGGTTCTCAATGTCCTTATTGATTATTTCTTGGACTTTAGAGCTTTTATCACCGCTTTTTTCAGGGGTATTATAGCAGGATACTAAAAACAGTAAGAATATTGACAGGACAGGGTATTTCATTTTTTTCTTTTGTAAACCGGTACAGTGGAACAAGGTTCTCCATACATCAGGCTTTTTATATGCGGAGTTAATTTCTCGGTGATCATCACGTAAAAAGAAGCATCGAGTTCTAAATGACCACAGCCTTTTACAATCACCCTTTCGTTGCTGTATTTTTCAGGGTTTAAATCCTGAATCAGTCTTTTTAATAACAACTTTTCATCCCTTTTTTTATCGCCATTTGCATAAAAAACCCGGGCTCCTGCTTCTTGCAAATAGGCTGTGAGCAGCATATAAGCCCAGTATGGAATCAATGCATCGGCAGAACAGTAAATTGCTACCCATTTGCCATGAAATGGCTGCCAGTCAAAAGTTTTAAGTGCTGCTCTGAAGGGTTTTTCCATCAGCAGCATTTCCTTTACCAAAAAACCTTTGATATCGAGGTAAGTCCAATCGGTATTGTCCAGTAATTTTTCGAGATCAAGCGTGGTCAATCCGCTTTGTGCGACTTTGTTGACGAGTGTTTCCTTTGTCATAATTTCTGGTTTGTTAATGCAACAATGGAAATCAAAAATTGATTTAAACCCCTCTTGAAAAATAAGGAATTAAGTGCGGGTTAATAAAACTTGTAGCGCTCATCTTTTACATCAGAAGCTTTCTTTAGTGCTTCTGTGACTTTAGCCTGCAGACCTGTTTGAAATTGCGTGGTCATTTGCATTTTTTGCTGTGCATAATTGCTCAAGCTTGCAGGAACACTTTTAGCTGTGACTTTAGCTCTGAAAACTCCATTGTTACCAGCTAAAGGTTCTGAAAGCGAATTCTCTTCCAAAGCCAAAAGTTTATTAACGACTTTGGTTTCAAGTCCTACTCCGGTAATGAAATTGTTTGAAAAACTCAGCCCACTTGCACTTTTTACACTTACAGAATTTTTATCTGCTATACTTTGCAAATCACTTCCTTCTAATTTGGGGCTTAATATAGCAGCTTTCTTTTCTCTTTTAACCGCCAATTCCAATTGACTTCTTACATCCTTCACTTTTGCAGGACCTTTTTCTTTGGCATTTTCAAGCAATGCCACCACATAGGAATCATCCAGGGCAAACACATTGGATACTTCTCCCGGGTTGGTTGTATAAGCCCAGCGCACTATTTCTCTTGCAGAACCTATTCCCGTTATTGAGTTGTTATTTATCTTAATATTCTCTGCTTTTCTTACACTGTATTCTTCATCGGCTGATTTGAATTTTTCAGCAGTATTGTATTGTCCAAGAAACTCATTTGCATCGCGGTAAACACTGCGCTCTGTTTCAATACTTGGCGTAATATTTCTTTTGAGAAAACCAACTCTTACAGCTTCCCTTGAAAGTGTGGATTTATCTGCTTTTATAACGTGAAACCCACGGTCGGAACCCACTACTTTAACATCGCCTTCTTCCATTTGATAAAATAAGGCCCGATTTATAGTTTGGAATTTTTCACCAGGTTCTACCCATCCCCAACTGCCAGCAGAAAACTTTGTTGCTTCATCCTGTGAGTAGCGACCGGCAAGCTTTTTAAAGTCAACACCTTCTCTTACAAGTTCTGCCAGTGAATCGGCCAGTGCTCTTTTGCTCTCTAGCTCTTGTTGTGTAGTAACTGTAAGCAGGATGTGGCTGACTTTTACTGAATCGGGGATCATTTTGCGATCCTGTAATTTTGCCACAACATAGGCGCCATTTTCAAAATAAGGGCCTATAAATGTTCCCTGTTCTGATTCAAAAATACTGTCGGCAAAACTGCTTCGCAATTGGTCTTTTTCATAATAATTGCCATCTAAACGGCTATCTGAATAAAGCTTAAGAAATGTTGAATCATTATTGGCGGCTTTAAATTTTGCTTTGTGCTCCTCGATCCATGCAAAAGCAGCTGCTGTATCTTCAGATGAAGGATAAATGGGAAAGCTTACATATTGAATTGTTCGTGATTTTTCCTGTATAAAATCAGATTGATTGGCTTTTAGATAGTTCTCCAGATCAGCATCGCTAATTTCTATTTCAGCATCGGGGATATCTGAATAGGGAAGAAAAACAAAATCAATATCAATTGAAGTTTCACTCACTTTATAATTGGCTTCAGCAATAGGATCGGGTATGTGAATTCCTTTGCTGATCGCTACATTGTACTTGGTTTGCAGTCGGTCTTTTTTAAGGAATTTTTCAAAATTCAACCAGCGTGTACGTGTTTCTCCGGTTTGGTCATTGTCGAGATTCTGAAGAAAACGCAATACCTGGTTTTTATCAAACTGTCCGGTATTGGGATCTGAAAATGATTGAACAACGGCAGGGTGTGGGTTTTCACCTTGTATAAGGTCAAACAATTCATCGGCAGTAAGATCAATACCCAGTTCCTGAAATTCTTTGGTGTAGATCACATCTGAAACATAATCATCCCAGGTTTGCTGGCGAATGCTGTTCATAGTCTGTTCATCAACAGCATTTACCTGGTTGCTGAGCTTGTAATTTTCTATAGCTTCCTGAACGCGTTGTTCATATTCCTGGATACTGATCTCTTCACCATCTATAAGGCCGGCTGTTGTGTCCTGGCCACTGAGCAAATTGTTATTTGAGCTCAACGCATCCATTAATAAGAAGGAAATAATAGCGAGTGAAATTACCCCGACTAATACTGCTCCAAATCTTTCTCTTACCTTAATGATCACACCCATGTGCTAATGCTTTTAATAAATGAGTTGCAAAAATATGTCTAATCTGCTTTAAAACAAAATGCAAATAAGCCTGTACTTCTGCATTTGAAATTAATTTATTCCGTTTTATAATTCACCTTCCAGGACACTCAGTTTTACTGTTTCTATCCTGGTATCCGAAACATTGATAATGCCAATTTCAAAATGATCCATTTTCAAAACTTCACCCATTTCAGGGATGCTTTCATGCGTTTCGTAGATATAGCCTGCCAGTGTTTCGTATTCTCCTTCAGGAATATTCAGCTCGTATTTTTCATTTAAATAATCAACCTCAATTCTTCCGGAGAAAATATATTCATTTTCAGAGAGCTGTTTTTCAATAAAATCTTCGCTGTCGTGTTCATCTTTTATTTCACCAAAAATTTCTTCCAACACATCTTCTAAGGTTACAATGCCGCTGGTTCCGCCAAATTCATCTACGACCCAGGCTATGCTTTTTTGCTCTTTAATAAAATAGTTGAGCAATTCCCTGGCCGGCATAGATTCTGGCACTACTTTTATGGGAAAAAGAATATCATTGATATTTTCCGGCTTTTTAAGCAAGTCAAAATGGTGTACATAGCCTTTGATCTGGTCGATGGTGTTTTCGTAGATCAGGATTTTTGAGTGTTTGCTTTCTATGAATTCTTGTCTCAATTCCTCAATTCCGGCATCCATAGGCAGGGCACAAATTTCTGTTCGCGGAACCAAACATTCACGTACTTTTATTTTTGTGAGGTAAAGTGCCTTTTCAAAAAAATTGGTATTGACCTCCTCATCATCGGAATCGCTTCTCACAAAACGATTGACAAAATCTTCCAGGTCTATACGGGTATAAACAGGCTTGCTTTCTTCGTAGCGCACTCTTAAAAAAAAGCGCAGAGTAAATACGGAAATACCGGTAACAATGCGCACAAGCGGATAAAGCAAGTAATATAAAAACAGGAGCGGAACGGAAAAAATACGCAGAATCAAATCCGGATTGATGCGAAACAATGCTTTGGGCAGAAATTCACCCACAACCAGCACTATGATGGTAGTTATGATTGTTTGAATTATCATAATACTGAAAGCGGAACTATAAGCGGCCAACCACACATCTATATGTGGGCTGAGGAATTTGGTCATCATAATACCGAGCAGTATCAGGGAGATGTTATTTCCGATTAAAGTAGCGCCTATAAAATGTGAGGGGCGCTCCATAAATTTGGCCAGTATTTTTCCGCTTAGTATTCCTTGTTGTTTGGAAAGCTCTACTTTGAGTTTATTACTGGAAACAAAAGCGATTTCTATTCCAGAGAAAAAGGCAGAAAAAACGAGTGATATTATTATTAAGTATATTTCCATTGATTGATAAAGATACTAACCTGAGTTCGATAATTATTTAAGAGCTGAGCAATAAATAATTTCCAAGCTCAGGTTATTCTCTACTGATTGTTGTTTTCATCATCCACACTGATGATTCCGCTAATGTTTTTTATCGTATAATCCGTAAAATCCTGATTGGATTCAAAGCCAGTACCATATATAATTTCTTCAGCAGTGGTAATCTTTACAAATTTATCGGAATAAATCTTTTCATCGGCTTTTTTCCAAATCAGTTCTTCGGAGTTGAGTTTGTCGCCTTCCACATTGATTACCACAACATCATCTCGTACCAGGATTTCGTTTTGATTGTCGTATATTTTGCCATAATTAGCGCGCAGTGTACTCTCTATCTTTTGTTCTTCATTGTAAAAATAAACCCGTAGGCCATCGTTAAATTCAAGAGCTTCGTCATCAAAACGCCTTGTCATTTCTTCCGCCAAAATTTTGACTTTGACAGCTCCCAATTCTGAAAAGAGAATTTCAACATTTTCACCTATTTCAGAAATAGCCTCGCCATCATCCTCAAATGCTTTGATCTTCTTCAAATCATTGCTACATGAAAACAAGAGCAAGCTACAAATTAAAAAATACGTGATTCGTTTCATTAATTAATCAATATACTCTTTTGCATGGAATTTAAGCATATTTGAGTTTCTGTACCAATAGTAAAAATTATTGTGTGCAAATAAAAAAGGTACAGCAGCTATACTGTACCTTTTATTATTTTGTTCGATAAGGCAATTAAGTTCCTGGCGCAAAGCGAACTTTTGTTGTTGTATTGATCCAACATTCAACCTTAAAATCATCTCCTTCTCTAATTCCCTGGAAAAACCCTTCTTCTTTACTGGGCATATATTTCTCGCTGTCTTTAATCCTTGAGTTGGCTTTAGAGCTTATTGAGGAATCTACCTGCTTTGCTTTTTCATACATGTCAATTGCAGGCCATGTTACTACCTGGCTCTCAAATCCTGTACCTTCGCCACATCTGTTTCCGCTACCGCGGTATAAGTCGCCTATAAGCAAATAAGGTTCTCCCCAACCCGATTTATAATCGGCAGCTTTGTTGGCATAAGATCTTGCAGAGCTATAATCTCCAGCATTTTGATACATCCTGGCAATGGTCAGAGAATATTCAGCTTTTTTCTCATTGTCTTCTACCATATCCAATGCAACTTTCCAGTATTTTATGGCTTCGGTATATTCCTTTTTATTGCTTTTGTTCAATGCGAGAATTCGGGCTTTCTCTGCATCGGGTTCAATTTCAAAAAGCTTTGTTGCAACTTCTACAAATAATTCGTCAGTTGCGCACTGCGCATGGTAAAGTTGCTTGTATATCTTTTTAAGATTTCTCGGATCATCAGGCTTGTTGTTGTATTGTTGTTGTAATACTGGTTTTAAATTCTCACAATTCAACAAATTGGTTTTCGACATGGCATCAGAAATAACATCTGCTGCTTTTTCAAATTTCAACTTGTCTTTTACATTATTGTCAATATTGTAATCCACAATATCCATGAGCTTGCCATATATTTCTAAAAGCTCTACATCAGTAATTGCACCCGCACGATTGGCTTTAATAGCTGCGTAGATATAATACTGCACTACATAATAAGCAGCGTCATTTCCTGACAGTTCTAAAGATTTTTCAAAGGTTTTGTATGTTTTTACATCATCATAGCCGTGTTCCAGCATAGACAAGGCTTTACGGCCAAAAATATCGCCTGTTTCACCGAAGCATTTTATCCGCACATCATAGATGTAAAGCAAAGTGTCTAAAAGCGCTGCTTTTGCAGCTTCATCATCTCCTGCTTTCTCTATTAATTTATCATAAATCTTGATCCCGTCAATATGTGTGGTTTGTCTCAACCCTGGTGCATTTTTAAACACATAGCGCCAGTATTTATGGGCATCTTTATAATTGTCTTGTTTGAAAAATTCCCTGTAAAGCGAATAAGATTTAAAGACCTCAACACTGTCTTTGCCTACAGCGGGTTCGCATTCTGCAACAAATCCTTCAAGAGCTGAGGAGTCCTGTGCATAGACAGTTCCAAGTGAGAAAAATAAAAATGCAAAAATTGTAGTGATTTTAAGTTTCATGCTATTCGTATTTTCTTTTAACAAACCATTTGTCGTTAAGTGTTAAACTAATATAAGTTCTAAAAAAGTTTTCTTTAATCAAACCTTCAGCATTGCTTCCTCTGCTACCGCCTTCTAATGAAACATTGATTTTTGAGAAAGCAGATTTTAGTGGGAATGACAATCCAAAACTCGTGCCAAACTCAGAAATTTGCTGTCCGTTGATGCTGAAAAAGCCCCTGTCATAATAGGCTCCAAGGCGATATATCAGTTGATTGAAAAACTTTTTAGAAGGTTTTGGCACATATTCCAATCCCCCTGAAATTCGCCAGGAATCCTCATAATCTATATCGCGCTGGTAGCTGGGCTGAAAACGGCTCCAGGTACTGTATTCAAAATCAAAAAATGTGGTGAGCCTGTCTGATTTGGAATATGAAAAGCCTGCACGATAAATAAATGGAAAACCAAGTTTTTCTTTTACAGCACTGCTTTCACCAATAGTATCTATTATAGTAAGAGAAGGGGAAACCGGTCTGAATTTTTCATAAGTATTTATCCTGGTTGTTTTAACATTAAAGGGCAATTCAGCACTTGCTCCAAAAACCAAATGTTGTTCACCCTCCAACTTGAGTTTATATTGCAATCCAAAATCCCAGGCAAAATCTCCAAAACGAATTTCACTGGTTTGCCTTGAATTGAAAGCATTTTGGTTGGAAGGAAAGGAAACTCCCTGGGCAAATTCATTTTGACCGAAAATATAAACCATATTGGCTCCTACAGAAAAGAGATGTTTTGCAGTATCTGTTTTCGGAAATTGATAGGCCGCTCCGGCATACAGTCTGTATAACCTTCCCTTTCCACGATACAATTTTGATACTTCTCCAAGATCAGGGTCATCAATTGTTTGTTGATAGCTGTAATTGGTCTTGCTAAAAGGAATCAACCCCACACTGGTTCCCACACTTTTAGAAATGGGAAAACCCAAGGCAATATAATCTATAAAACCATCTCCTGTAGTATATGTAGAATCGCCAATTTGCATGGATTTGTAATTGGCATTAACTCCAAATTCCATAGTAGTCAATACCAAAGAGCTATAGGATGCCGGATTTACCGGATTTATAAACAGGGAATTGCGAAAAGCAGAAGATGCTCCTCCAAAACCTTTTGCCGCTGCAAAATTTTTACTCTGCACATCCCCCAATCCATATTGAGAATAAGGTGAAACCTCCTGGCCTTTTAAAAGGTAAGCATTTGCAATAAAAAAAATAAAGAAGGGATATATCCTTTTAAAGGGGAGCATTGTGGCTTAAGATTTTATTCAATCCATGCAAGACCAAATTTGGCTGTGCAAAGATGTTATTTTTCGGATTAGTTTCAAAAAGCAAAGCATCCCCTCCGCTTATTATCACTTTAAGCCCCTGATAGTTGTTTCTGTATTGTTCAATTAACGCATGTACTTCAGCTTTTACGCCATTTATTACTCCGCTTAGCATACTTTCTTCTGTTGATCTACCTACCAAAGGGGTTTTTTCGGGAATATGCTGCACTAACGGGAGCCGGGCGGTATAATTGTGTAGTGCTTTAAAACGCAAATGAATCCCCGGTGAAATACCTCCACCGAGAAATGCATTTTCCTCAGAAACAAAATCATAGGTGATGCATGTTCCGGCATCTATTACCAATACATTTTGACCTGGGAACTGTGCATTGGCCGCCACAGCACCAGCTATTCTGTCATTTCCCAGTGTTTGGGGTGTTTTATATTTCAATGTTATTGGCAGTTTGCTGCGATAGTCGAGAAACAGCACTTCTTTTTTTGTTGTGCCCAACCATTCGAAAAATTCTTCGCGAGTTCTTTTTACTGTGGAGAGCAGGATATTATCGGCATCTATATCCTGCCAAAATTTTTGGGAAAATACTTTGTCCTTACCAAGTAGTTCCTGGCGCAAAAGCTGGCCATCTTCAAACCAGGCACATTTGCAAAGTGTATTGCCTTCGTCTATAACCAGATTCATTACTTGCTGCCCAGTTTTTGAAGTGCATCGGATTCGTAAATATTAAAGCCTTCTTTTTCAGAATTGGCAATTCGAAGCATAGCCTTTGCCACGGTTTTAGCCTCAATGGCCTTGTATTTTTTCAGGCTGCCAAGCATAAATGGTGCTGCAAGTTTCATAAAAGCCGTTCCGACTTGCTCTCCAATGCGGCTTTCTTTTCTATCGCCCAACAAAAGGGAAGGACGAAGTACTGAAGTAGCTTTCAGTTTCAAATCTTTAATTGCTGATTCAACCTGTCCTTTTACTTTGTTGTAAAAAATCAATGAACCACTATTGGCACCCATAGCCGTAATGATCAGGAAATGAGCCACCTTTTTTTCATGTGCAAGTTGTGCCATAACCAGCGGATATTCCTGATCTACTTTTTTAAAAGCAGCTTCGCTTCCGGCTTTTTTTATGGTGGTCCCTAAGCAGCAAAAGACATGGTCAACCTCAAAATGTGCTGCAAAATCCTGCAAATGACCAAATTGCAATAACTCTTCCTTTAATTTGGGATGTTCTATTTCCAAAGAACTTCTGCTCAATACGCGTACTTCGCTGTACCGGTCATCATCCAGAAGCAGTTGCAACAGCGCATTGCCCACCAGCCCGGTGGCTCCTGCAATTAATGCTGTTTTTTTATTCTTCATAAAACGATGCCCTTAAATATTTTTTCAAATTTAAACAAAGCTATGGCTTTTTATAAGTACAAACATTAAGCGTAAAATCAGCAAAGATATTTTATTGCCCAGTCTTGATTTTCAAGGATTTTTTCTCGGAATTTTCTCAGAAAATTGCTTGAAGTCTTTTACTGTTTTTCTGAGAAAGGCTTTTTGTTCCTGATCCTCTATTAATTCCTCCACAGGATTGGTGCCGGAATCCATAGGTTGAAAATGAGGTTCTTCAGCATCATCCTTTTTAGCAACAGGAGCATTGAGCCAGGAGGCTTTTGTATTTACATCATCGCGATACACATAGCGCTGATCACCGGCTATAATGGCCATTTGATTGTAGCGGTATTGATCCAGGGTTTTTCCATTGCTGTTGTACCAATAGCTCTGAATCAGGGGTAGGTTTTCAGCATTCGGGCTAAAAACACTTTGATGTCCGGCAGCTTCAGGATTTACTTTTCTTAAAAGATCATTGTAGAGAAAACGCGAATTCACAGAATGCCGCTTGTGTTCTGCTTTGCTTGCTTTGTCATCCAGCCAAATGAGCGGGACTTTATTTCCGGCATCTGTCACATTATTGAAGTGGTAATGCCAGTCCATTTCGCCAAAAGTATCGCCATGATCTGCCGTGAACAAGCATAAGTTACCGGTTTTACTGTGCATTTCCTTCAGAAAATTATCTATAGGTTTTTGCAAAATCTGCCAGGCTGTGTTTTGTCTTTCCCTGATCAACTTCTCAATATGAGGCGCCATCATCGGTTTTCCGGTCTTCATGAATTTCACATTCAGGGTATCGAACAATGCCCGGGCTTCCCTGAATTTATCACGCATTCCATTTGCTGTCAAATGAAAAGTTTCATCTGCATGATAGGGAAAATGAGCTTCCATCAAATTGATAAAACAGAAAGTGGGTTTGCCGATTTTTTCATTTTCTGCAATGCGCATTTTCACGTGATCAAAAATATCCGCATAGGTATTTTGAGTCCAGGTAGTGGCCATTTCCAGATCCTCAGACATGCGCTGATTCATAAAATCTTTCTTTGAAACAATCATTTTCCTGATCCTGGGCTTTCCGCAAATCACCAGGAAGCGCAATAATTTCCTGAATTTAGGGTCGACCTCTTTCCATACCCTGAAAACTTCATCATAGCCGCGATCGAGCCCAAAAATATGGGTGGTAACTACATTGGCTGTAGCCTGCATGGTATGATAACCCGCTGCTTTCATTTGCTCGGCAAGTGTTGGCAATTGGGGATAAAAATTCCGGCTCTGTGCATTGGCCCCATGTTCGTGCGGCATTTTTCCCGTAAAAAGAGAGGTAGTTGCAGGCAAAGTCCAACAGGCAGGGGAGCGCATTCCGTGAAACTGGACACCGTTTTCTTCACAGTAAGGCATTGAGAAATTGCTGTTATAAACTGAATCGTAGCGTAAACTATCGCACACCAGAAAGATGATATTCCTTGGTTTCCCCATTAGGTTTTGTATTCCAGCGCCAAAGGTAAAATAATATTTTTCTAAGCAGGAAGTAAGTCAATCCATTTGGAAAATATTAAACAAAGCTGAAGTTCATTTGTTGAAAAAGTAAATTTAATAGGCTATGTATATTATTAACGCTATCATGTATTTAGTCAAACACAATATAAATAAACATAATTAGTGACAACGAAAATTGAGGTATCTGATTGATTTGCAGAAAATAAATGCGAAATTTGCAGGTAAAATACTACACTATTTTAGTATTATTTCGTTACAACTAATTAAGCAAGTCAGAAAAATAAAAATATTTATGTCAATTCAACAGCCTAATATAAGATTCAGCCGTAAGTTAGATGCAGATTTCAACAAAACCTTAAGGCAAAGAGTCAATGCGTATTTTGCCGATGAAAAGCTCGGCAAAAAAGGCAATTACAAAATGTACCTGAAAACTGCAATAATGCTCAGTTTGTATTTGGTTCCTTTTGCTTTAATGCTTACCGGTGTAATTACAAATAAATGGATTATGCTCGGCATGGCACCTTTGATGGGTATAGGTGTAGCGGGTATAGGCCTTTCAGTAATGCACGATGCCAACCACGGAGCTTATTCCAATAAAAATTGGGTAAATAGGATTATAGGCTATACGTTGAATCTACTCGGGGGAAATGCTTTCAACTGGAAAATGCAGCACAATACCCTGCACCATACTTATACCAATATTGATGGTATGGACGAGGATTTGGAAACCATTCCGCTGTTGCGTTTTTCACCTCATGCCAAAAGAATTAACCTGCATCGTTTCCAGTATATTTATGCCTGGTTTTTCTATGGGTTGATGACTTTGTCCTGGGCATTGTTCAAGGATTTCCGTCAAATATATACCTATCACAAAAAAGGCCTTTTCAAGCTGTACAATACCAGCCTGAAAAAAGAATTGCCTTTCTTGATTGCTTCAAAAGTATTTTACTACGGTTTTATCCTAGCTCTGCCAATGATTTTTATGGAAATCACTTTTCTGCAATGGTTAACAGGCTTTCTGGTGATGCATTTTGTTGCAGGTATCATCCTTGCCATGATTTTTCAACCCGCACATATTGTTGCGGATAATATCTTTCCCAAACCTGATGAAACTGGAAACATGGAGGATAATTTCCTGGCGCATCAAATGAAAACCACCATTAACTTTGGCAACAATAACAAACTGCTCAACTGGTATGCCGGTGGGCTGAATTTCCAAATTGAGCATCATTTGTTTCCCAATGTTTGCCATATTCACTACAAGCAATTGGCGCCTATTGTAAAGGAAACAGCTCGAGAGTTTAACTTACCTTATCATGAAATCCCTACTTTTAGAGGAGCAATAGCTGCTCACAGCAACATGCTGAAGAAACTGGGGAATGAAATAGCCTGAATTCAATCAGGTTTTTGATTTGTTGTGATTCCGTTTGCAGCAGGTAAATGAGCGCAATTTTGGATAGTCCTGCGACAAAAGCTATTCTTAAAGTAGAAAAGCTCTAAGAAATCAGCACAATCTGTAAAATGATTTATTAATTTGCCGTGAATCTATATTTTTTTGAAACGGCTCAGTCAAATACAATTTTGCGCAGATGAATGAATCCCTCCATGCTTTTTACGAAAAACGTCAAAAGGATTTTCAAAAACAACTGGACCAGGTAAGCAAACGCTTAAATATTCTCGCTTTTGTTAGAATTTTGGTTTTTATAGCGGGTGCAGTTATTTGTTTTCAGTACTACGACACACAACCCTATATCGCATATGGCAGTCTTGCTTTGGCCATTATTGTCTTTTTGGTTTTGGTAAAAAGGCACGATAAAATAAAAGCCGAAAAGGAGCACCTCGAATTCCTGGTAGAAGTCAATAAAGAAGAAATAGGCGCATTAATGGGTGATTTGCGCCCTTTTGCCAATGGAGAAGCTTACCAGGAGGCTGAGCATCCTTATGCATTTGATTTGGATATTTTTGGTGATGAATCTATTTTTCAAACCATCAACAGAACGGGCTCATACTTAGGCGGTGCTCGGCTGGCAGAATTTTTAACAGATCCTGTTTATCAAAAAGACCGCATTCTTTTGAGGCAAAAAGCCATTGATGAACTGAAAGACAAAATAGATTGGCGACAAACATTCCAGGCGCATGGCAAGAAATACACCGAGGATAAAAAGGCCAAGCAACAAATTCTGGACTGGCTGGAAGAAGCCCCGCTATTTGCAGGTAAAAAATGGATGAAAGGGATATTGATCATTTCTCCCATCATAGCAATTCTTCTGATTGTTCTTGCTTCAATTGATATTGTTTCAGTCAACGCTGCATTTTTATATTGTTTGGGCCAATTGGCTTTTGTGGGACTAAACACTAAAAGAATCAACCAACAGCACAACAAACTGAGCCAGCGGATCAAGTTGTTTAAAAAATATGCCGAACTGCTCAAACTTATCGAAGCGGAAGATTTTAAATCGCCTCAATTGCTGGCGCTTAAATCCCAATTGGAAAGTAGCGGAAAACCCGCATCTGAAATTTTAAATGAACTTTCTGCTGTTCTTGATCGCCTGGAAAGCCGCAGCAATGTAGTGGCTGCTTTTGTTTTTAACGGACTTTTTCTCAGAGACCTCAGAAGCATTATTGCACTGGAGGAGTGGAAGCAAAAATACCAATTTGAGTTTGCCAACTGGTTTGACCTAATTGCTGATTTTGAGGCATTCAGTTCAATGGCCAATTATGCCTACAACCACCCGAATTTTATTTTCCCGGAGATCAGTGAAAAGCCCTGTTGTTTTGTAGCTAAAGAACTTGGACATCCGCTTTTGGACGATCATTCAAGGGTTTGCAATGATTTTTCCATTGTGAAGGCCGGGCAGATCAGTTTGGTAACGGGGGCTAATATGGCGGGAAAAAGTACTTATCTGCGCACGGTAGGCGTAAATCTTGTTTTGGGGATGTCCGGATCCGTAGTTTGTGCAGAAAAAATGGAGTTTTCGCCCATGGAGCTGTACACCAGTATGCGCACCAACGATTCGCTGATCAAGCACGCTTCTTTCTTTTATGCCGAGCTGAGCAAGCTCAAAACCATAGTGGATGAACTGGCGGGCGGTAAAGTGATTTTTTTATTGCTGGATGAAATCCTGAAAGGCACCAATTCCAAGGATCAGCACACAGGCTCAGAGGCTTTGATAGAACAGATTATTCGCAACAATGGCTCGGGGCTGATTGCTACGCACGATGTAAGCTTGGGTGATCTGGAGCAAAAATACCCCGAAAACTTGAAAAACCAATGCTTTGAAATTGAAATAGAAGATGGGGAAATGATCTTTGACTACAAGGTGAAAGATGGGGTCAACCAAAATCTCAACGCCACCTTTTTAATGAAGCAGATGGGGATTACGGTTTAAGAAACATAATTCCAGTTCTATGATTTTTGCCACAAAGGCTCAAAGGACACTAAGTTTTTTAAGTCTTAAATAGCCAGATGTATTTTTAATGATTCGTAGTGAGGATCAATTCGCCCTATTTCGACCTGGAAGGCAAAGTCATCTGGGGCGCCACCGCAATGATGATTGCGGAGTTGGTGGAGGTTTTAGAGTGGGTATAGGGCATTTGGTTATCCAATTGGAGCCGTCATTCCCCGACTTTATGTCCCTTAGGACTAAAGTACGGGGAATCTCCATAGATTAAGTTGAAAAGCAGATTAAGAACGGAACAACTCTGACAGGGTTCGAAGAATTTAGGCTTTCTCTCCCACCAGCTTCCTTAAAAAAACCACTTCCTCTTCCAATGAGCTGATGCGTTTTTCGTATTGTTCTATAAGCTTTTCGGGGATTTGGTTGTAATTGGTAAATTTTTTGAATTTTCCTGCATTGGTGCAATTATGAAAAATAAGGTTGTCATCAAAGGATACCAGATCGAGTGGATCGATTTCGAAAATCTGGCTAATCTCAGTGATCTTGTCCCAGTTAAGCTTGATTTCATCTCTTTCCAGCTTGCTGTAAGCTCTTTGGGAAATGCCCAGTTTTGAAGCCATATATTCCTGTGAATAGCCTTTTAGCTCACGGATTTGCCGTACTTTTTTGCCCAGTTGTTTTTCCATTATATTCTTTTTTAGAACTCCTGATTCAGTATTTAGAACCTAAATTTAAATAAATATTTCAATGCAACAAATACATTTGTGAATAAAATATTTTGAAATTAATTAAAACTGGAAAATTTAGCGGATGCTAAATAACGGTTTACACTACAAAAGCAACCAAATACAGTACAGAACACACCAAATTCACATTAGTTGTTTTTGTTGATTGAAATGGTGGTATATTGCGAATTGAATTACAATTATTTAAAAAACAAAATCATGATGAATTTTAAAATTTTGCTCAGTAGTTTAATTATTTCAACTCTAATCTTTTCAGGTTGTAGTAAAGATGAAGATACCGGACAAGATAATAATTCAACCGATAAAAACTACACCTGTGAAAGTGGTAATTGTGTAGAAGATGAAAATGGAAACTTTTCTTCAAAATCTGATTGTGAAAATTCATGTGGTGGGAATAATAATAATAATACCTGTGAATCAACATTTACAGATCCAAGAGATGGTAAAACTTATTCAGTTGTTAAAATTGGAAGTCAGTGTTGGTTTGCGGAAAACTTAAATTACGAAACAGGTAATAGCTGGTGTTATGATAATGACCCTGCAAATTGCAATACATATGGTCGTTTGTACGATTGGAATACGGCTCGGGATGTTTGTCCGGAGGGATGGCACTTACCAAGAGTTGAAGAGTGGACAGAATTGACTGATTATTTAGGAGGTGAAAGTGTAGCCGGAGAAAAAATGAAAAGCACAAGTGGTTGGGATATTGCAAATGGAGACAATAGTAGCGGTTTTTCAGCTCTTCCTGGTGGTGAGCGTACTGTCAGTGAAAGTTTCATTAGTATTGGCGGCAGTGCTTACTGGTGGACTTTTGGGAGTGATGGTAGATACCGTGCTTGGCTTGTAAGAACAGTTAGCTCTAGTGATGTAGAGATTACACTTGGTTATAAGGCTGGAGGATGTTCATGCCGATGCATCAAGGACTAGAGCTCAGAGTTTATCGTTACCATTTTCAAAATACAATTTTAAATATTAACTAAAAACAATCCTTGTGATATCATCATCTAACATAAAACACTTCGTTTTCTTATTTTCTTTTTTTTTTCTTGTACTCAAAATCCTGAAATAAGTGGAGTATGGTTAACTAAACTTGAAAATGGAAAAGAGATGAGGATAGATGATTGTTTTATCAAAGGAGATTTCCTTTTGCAATTTAAAATTATGGCATGAAAAATATAAATCATAACTCAATATTATTATTCGCAGTTTTAAGTTTTTGCTCTTGCTTTAATAGTTATGATGAAGTTGAAATTGGTGATCAAATTTGGATGTCAAAAAACTTAAATGTTGATAAATTTCGAAATGGAGATCCAATTCCTCATGCAAAAAATATTGAGGAATGGTTGGAATATGGCGAGAATAAAGGACCTGCATGGTGTTATTTTAATAATGATAAAAGCAACAGTTCTATACATGGTAAATTATATAATTATTACGCTGTAGTTGACCCAAGAGGTTTAGCCCCTGAAGGTTGGCGAATCCCTTCTTATTATGATTGGTCTGGTTTAGCTCATTATTATGGTGGTTGGGATAAAGCTAAGCATAGAATTACAGGTGAAAACAGTAAGTTTAAAGCATATTATTCAGGAAGAAGGGTTAATGTTTTAGGAACTGAAGGGTTTCTAGAGAAGGGAGGGGCTCCCTCAGCTGCATATTGGTGGGTATCTCCTCCAACACCAGATTCAAGAGCAGCACATGTATTGCTTTCCAATAGTTTTTTTAGATATGATGCAGACAGGTCAGTTAAAGCGTATTATGGAAATTCTGTAAGATGTATTCGTTAAATATGCAAAAAAGCGAGCATTTCATAGACTTCTCAAATCTCCCAGCTCTTCTGGATTTACACAATCTAAAAGCAATATTTATCGGATTTGCAATCCGCCATAATTCAAAACATTAATGAAAGCCGTTTATTTTGAAAGCTAATGCGCAACTGAAACCTTTCTAGTAATCACTTCCCCAGCAACTTCAAACTGCAAAAAGTAAATGCCGCTGGCTTTGCCGTTTAAGTTTAGCGTGTAAGTATTGTTTACCGGAATGCGTTCGGTCAGGATCAATTTTCCCACTACATTGCGCACATACACTTGTGCTGTTTGTGCTTTGTCGTGCTGTATTTGAATTTGCATTTGTCCATTGTTGGGGTTGGGAAATACGCTGATCTGAACAGGATCAATTTCTGCATCGGGTGCTATATTCAAAGCTTCTTCCGGAGTGGAGCCTACTCCTACTTCAGTGAAATACAATCCTGAATCGGGCATGTGGTAATAGTTTACCCCATTGATTGTCACTTCTTCAACATCAGCATGTTCAGGTTCACTGCCCGGCAAAGGAGGATTGCTTTGTTGGTGCAATGCCTCGCCCACCATAAATTCATAAGTGATCTTGTGTCCAAAATCGGGATCGAAATACAGCAGCCGTCCACCACCAGTCTGTCTGATCTCAAAAAAGCCAGCGGTTTCCAGGTTGTTCTGGGTATTTACCCAATAGCTCAAACCATCGCCACCAATATCACCGCCCCCAAAAAAGAAATTATCTGTATCCAGGACTTCCAGCTTATAGCAGCCGTTTTGCAAAGTAACTGTTTTGTCATTGTTGCTGCTGCCGCTGAAATTCTGCTCGTCAAGAATAACATTGCCTTCATCATCAATAAGTGTGTAGCTATTTTCCTGCGGTTGGTTGTTTGTCCTGAGCCTAAGGGTCAAATCCCCATCGGCAAAAACCTGCGGCAGTTCAAAACTGCTTTCTTTTCTGTTGTTGTGCTGAAACTGATCTACCAGTTGGTTGGGAAAACTCACTTCTGCAAAAAATACAGGATTGTTTGTGTCCAACCCACTCCAGTCCATAATGGGCAGTTCCACTTCTTCACTTTCTCCAAACTCCAGGCTGCCCTGCCATTCATAATAAAAAGAAAAACCTCCGATTACACCGTATTCGATTTGGCAATAATTCAGCGTTTTGTTCCCCATGTTTTTTATCCTCACCATCGGGTTTTTACATATTGTAGCTGCATAACGGTCAAAATTAAAAGTAGAGTTTGTAGATGAGATGGTTTTCAATTCACTGTCAATAGATGGAGTCACAATTCTGTCTAAAACAACATCATACAATCTTTGTATTTTCTGGTATTCAAAAACATAGCCCGAAATGGTGTAGGAAGCTTCACCATTGGGTGGTGTGTATGCGTCAAAGTCCACATCGAGCGCTAAAGAGCCGTTTTGCACATAATCACTTAAATCAAACCAATGTTCTTCCACTGCATCACCCGGGCACCAGTTGGCGCGGTTATAAATCCAGGTGCCACCCTGTGGCGACAAAGGATTTTCACTGCAATCGTCCCGCCACAATAGTTCTTCCCTAAGAAATGTGCTGTTGGCATTAACCTGGTATTTGATGGGTGTAAACTCCCCGTCTTGCTTGTGTCCGGTAACAATCATCCGCAGGTCGGCAAATGGAGCTTCAATGTCTAAATTTTTAGGAGGCACAACATCAGATTCAAATTGGGCGGAATTGTTGTAAGCACCTCCGCTGTAAGCTTTTTGGATGTTACGAACTCTTTTAGCGGGTACGCCTTCAATAAATCTAAAATCTACCTTGGCAGAAAATCCCCTTCCCTGCTGAGGCCATCCGCTAAAAAATACACGAACGGGTTTGTCCCCATGCAGCAAAGGCTCCATCATGGTCACATCGTAGGTCCATGTTTTTTTCCAGGTTTCATCAAAACCATGACTGTTTCCTCCCCAGGCATAATCCATATAATTGCCATAAGGCGTGATCATCCTGCCGAGTTCAAACCACTCGATAATTTCAAATGGAGCATTCCAAACGGTATCAATCTGTAGTGGATTCTGGGAAATGGTATCGAGTTGTGCGATGGTAGAATCAAAACGGCCTGTGGGTTGGCCTATTTGTATTTGCACGGTATAATCCCAATGGCTGCAACCACCTGAAGAACAGCCCAGTGTAAAATCCATCAAAATTTGCTGGTATTCCTTTGATTGATTCGGAAAGGATGTAGTTTCAGAATAGCTACCATACCAGGTCAGCTCTGTTGAATCATGGGAAACTACAGTGGTGATATCACCGGAAGCGGCAAATCCCAAGTGGAAAAATAAAATCAAGAACAGTGAAAGGGTTTGTCTGGTGTACATGTGAACTTATTAAGGCACATAAAACTAATTAAAAATGCTGAGTTAATAAGTGCTGGAATATAGGGTGGGCTGTTTATCTGTAAAAAAAACACGCCTTTATTTTTATAAAAATTTATCTAATATGCTCCTTATTGAAGTTTCAGAACCCTCTCACAATAGAACTCACGCCATTGATAATAAACTGAACGCCTACTGTCATTACAATAAAACCAATGATGCGGGAAAGCGAACTCATCCCGGCCTCACCGAGTTTGCTTACCAGTTTTGTAGAAAAACGGAGAATGATAAAAGTCAAAATTCCTGTTGTAATGATGACCAGGTGCACAATAATATAATGTTCAAAATCTAGAAAATCTTTAAACATTCCAATGAGCAAAGAGATAGAGCCGGGGCCGGCAAGTAAGGGAATGGCCAATGGTGTAAGTGAAATATCGTCTTTTTTGACAGCCTCCGTTTTTACTTTTTTATCAATATTTCTCCCTCTTGCGTGGTTGCCCCTTAAAAGATCAAATCCAGAAAGCATAATTATGATCCCTCCTGCAATGCGCAGCGCATCGATACTGATTCCGAAAAAAGTAAGGATATAAGTGCCGATAATAAATGAAACAATCAGAATAATACAGAGATAGACGCTTGCATTGCGCGCAATTCTATTGCGCTCTTCTGCTGAGTCCTGAGCGGTCATTGACAAAAATATAGGCATTGCCCCTATAGGATTGACCACAGAAAACAGAGAGGCCAGAAGTGTGAAATACAATACAAACATATTGGGATTAAAGGTAAGCTTTTGTTCGTGTAAAATCAGATTATTTCAATGCTGATTCTTTCATCTTTTCAAGCACTTCCCTGTAGTAGTTTTCATAAATGGGTAGTATATTATGGATATCGAATCGCTTGGCTTGTTCATAGGCATTCTTTCTAAAAGTCTCCAACAAGTTTTCATCCTTGAGCAACTTCAATGCATCTGATGCCATTTTCTTATAATCGCCAACATCACTCAAAAAACCGGTTTTGCCGTCAATATTGATTTCCGGCACACCCCCTGTGTTCGAAGAAATAACAGGCACCTGACAGGCCATCGCTTCCAGTGCTGCCAGCCCAAAACTCTCACTGCCCGAAGGCATCATAAACAGATCGGAAACGGCCAGCAATTCCTCAATGGCATCCTGTTTTCCCAAAAAACGGATGTCTTTACAAATGCCCAGTTCACGGCAAAGTGCTTCCACTTTAGAGCGGTCGGGACCATCACCAATAAGCAATAGTTGAGCTGGCACTTCCTTAACAATTTCCTTAAATGCCAGCACCACATCGCTCACTCTTTTTACCTTTCTAAAATTTGATACATGCACCAATACTTTTTCTCCATTGGGTGCAATGGCTTTCTTAAAATGATCTTTGTTGACTTTGCTAAAACGCGAAAAATCGACAAAATTCGGAATCACCCGGATGTCTTTTTTGATATCAAAATGGCGGTAGGTTTCTTCTTTTAGATTTTCTGATACAGCTGTTATTCCATCGGAATTATTAATGGAAAAAGTAACTACAGGCTCATAGAGTGCATCTTTACCTACCAGGGTAATATCTGTTCCGTGCAGTGTCGTTACCACGGGTATATAAATGCCTTTTTCCCTCAAAATCTGCTTGGCCATATAAGCTGCCGAAGCATGGGGGATGGCATAATGCACATGCAGCAAATCCAATTTTTCATATTGTATTACGTCTACCATTCTGCTGGTCAATACCGTTTCATAAGGGGGATGCTCAAAAAGCGGATAATTGTTGACAATATTCACCTCGTGATAAAAAAGATTAGAGGCAAAATGATCTATTCTGGCGGGTTGCTTATAGCTTATAAAATGCACTTGATGCCCTTTGTCTGCAAGAGCTTTTCCAAGTTCGGTAGCTACCACGCCACTACCTCCATAGGTCGGATAACATACAATGCCTATTTTCATAGTTCCTTTATTTCAATTTTCAAACAGCAGTTTTTTGATTTAGTTCTCAACTTCTGCTACTGACTTTTGCAAAATATCATATACTGCCTGATGGATATTGGTTCTGATATTGTTTTGGATCAGTTTTTTGTTGGAAGCATCTGGATAAACCCTATTTGACAAAAATACATAAATAAGATTCTGATCGGGATCTGCCCAAAAGCAGGTGCCTGTAAAACCTGAGTGGCCAAAGCTGCGTGGAGAAGCCGACATTGCCGTAGGACCCGGTTCAAAAATATCTGGCTCAGGTTTGTCAAAGCCAAGTCCGCGCCTACTGTCTTTTTCTTGTTTCCTGGTGAAATATTGAATGGTTTTGGGCTCCAGGAATCGCTGCCCTCCGTATTCTCCCAGATTCAGAAGCATTTGTAAGAGTACTGCCATATCCCGTGCATTGGAAAACAAACCGGCATGTCCGCTTATTCCGCCCAACATAGCTGCCCCCGGATCGTGCACATAGGCATGTACCAATTGTTTGCGAAACAATTGGTCGTCCTCAGTTGGAATAATACGCTCTTTTGGGAAGCATTCCAGGGGGTTAAAACAGGTGTTTTGCAAACCGAGTTTTTTGTAAAAAGTATGCATCATGTATTCATCAAAAGGTTTGGTAGTGAGTCGTTCTACTATTTCTTTAAAAAGGTAAAATCCAAGATCGCTGTACCTGTATTCCGGATTATCTGCTACTTTCGCATGATAAATCCAATTGTAAATACTGTCCGCATAATTTTTCCGCATGTACAATTGATCGGCTACTTGTATTTCATAAACAGAATCTTTGGCACTGCTGTAGATATGATCATAAAGCGTGTCTTTAATGGTTTTTAGGTAAAAAGGAATCCAGCTTTGTAGCCCCGAACTGTGGGTCATTACATCTTTCACAATCAGATTGTGTACTTTGAGTGTGTCCGGAATGGGCAAATAATCCCCCATTCGCCTATTGATCTGAAATTTCCGTTCTTCATAGAGTTTCATCAGTGCCAAAGTAGTAGCCGCCACTTTTGTTAGCGAAGCCAAATCGTATAAGTCCGTTTTTTTTACTGGAATCTCCTTGTTGTATTGGTGTTGACCATAAGCTTTGTCCCAAATAATATGTCCGTCTTTGGCGATCAGAATCTGGCAACCTGGCATGGCTTCATCTGCCATTCCCTGCAATACAATACTGTCAATTATTTGAAATGAGGCAGCAGACAAGCCTATGGCTTCGGGTGCAGAATAATGCAGTCTTATAGTTTTGTTTTGTTCTATACTGTGTTCAATTGGGTATTTGCCAGATGCTGCAAGTGGCATTTTTCCGTCAACAGGTATAGCACCAAACACAGCCTGTGCAGCAGCTTTTTGTGCTGCTTCCTGTTCTTCGTGGGCAAGCAAAAGGGTTTCCGTGTTTTCAAAAAATTTCAAGCTGTAGGGGCTGCCAAAAACACTTACAATTACATTGGTTCTGGCACTAAGTTTTTCAAGAAAATCAAGGGTTTCAGTTGTAATTCCATAATTGCGCGAACTGTATTTACTCATATCGAAAAGCCCCACAATTACCGTTTCATACTCGCTTAATTTATTGATTAGCTGAATCGATGGACTTTTGCTGCTTTGAAAATGTTGAACAGGCGCAAACATTGACAATTGATCCTGAAAAGCATTTTGCTGGTTCACCCCAATAGACAGAGAAGCTATATTAAAACTGTCTTTTCCCGAAACCGGTAGCAGGGACTTATCATTGGCTGCAAGTACCAGGCTGCTTTCATAGAGTTCCTGCAAAATATAATTTGCGCGCGGGTTGTTTAAATCTTTATGCAAGCCTTCCAATTCCACTTCCTGCTTTCTGGTCAATCCCAGATCGAATTTCGCCTCCAGAATTTTCATCACGCTTTCCTTTAGGCTTTCCGGGTCAAGCTTTCCATTGTCCAATGCTGCTTTAAACATAGCTTTGGCTTTGGGGACATCTTCTGCAAAAAGCAACACATCATTGCCTGCAAGAAAAGCTTTTAAGTCCACTTCACCAGGTTCATAAAACTTGCTCACGCCTTTCATATTCAGTGCATCGGAAAATACAAGCCCATCAAATTCCATTTCTTCCCGCAACAGTTGCTTTAGTACTTTTGGTGAAAGAGAAGTGGCCAAATTAAAAGTACTGTCCAGTGCAGGCACATGAATATGTGCAGCCATAATGCTTTGCACCCCGTTGTTGATCAATATGCGAAAAGGATGCAGTTCTAGTTCTTCCAGCCTTTCACGGCTCTGTTTGATCACCGGTAGGGTGAGATGCGAATCGGAATCGGTGTCGCCATGTCCGGGAAAATGTTTTGCACAGGCCATCACATTGCCATCCTGCAAACCTTCAGTATAGGCCAGCCCTTTGAATGCTACATTGCTTTTTCCTTCTCCAAAGGAACGGTTGTTGATCACAGGATTTTTCGGGTTGTTATTGATATCCACTACCGGGGCAAAATTGATGTGCACGCCCAGTCTGCGGCATTGCCGGGCAATTTCCCTACCCATTCTGTAAATTTTATTATTTTGCCTAATCGCCCCCAGGGTCAACTGTCGCGGAAAACTGATGGTGCTGTCGAGTCGCATGCCCAGCCCCCATTCTGCATCCATAGCAATCCACAGGGGTACTTTGGCTTTGCTTTGCAAAATATTGGTCATTTTAGCCTGCCGAATGGGGCCGCCTTGAAAAAAAATCAACCCACCGATATGCTCTTCTTCCACAAGCATTTCCAGATTTTTGAGATGCGCTTCATCTTTATTGGAATAGGCTGCCACCATAAACAACTGCCCAAGCCGTTCGTCCATGCTCATATTGTTGAAAACCGAATCTGTCCAGTGTTTTTTCAATTGCTCATATACAGGATCCAAACCCTCAGAGGTGATAAAAAATTTATCCTGCGCAAATCCTTGAGAAGCCTGTAAAAACAGTAGTATAAAAAGGCAATACTTTTTGATCATGGCCTAAATTTAGAATAAATGCTTATATCCGGGAAAGGAATTTGTGCACAATCTTTTAGCATGTGCAGTAGAACGTAAGGAATGGGATTGGGGTATAAAAATTATTTTATTTTTCTACTCTAAAATAGCAAGGGTTTTTCTTGAACTACAGCAATATGTGAATATGGTTTTACAGTAGGATTACACCAGTTATTGGGGTGAATATCCACCTTACAAGTAGGTGGTCCTTGAATACTGTTTTGATAATGGATTATATTGGAAGTTTTGCAATAGATTCCTAATGCATATTTCGGGTTTAAGCCGTATTTTGCAATAAAGTTTTATAGAATTGAATTCCAAATAAAATTTCCCAATTGTCAGACTTTTTTTCCAAGCACAATTATGAAAACTGGGGCAGAAATATCCAATTTACGCCCGAGCGCTATTATCAGATCAGCAATGAATCAAAAGTCATTGAGCTGATTCGATTGGCCAATAAGGAGCAGAAAAAAATCCGCATGGTCGGTACCGGGCACAGTTGGTCTGAGCTGATAAAGACGGATGATTTTCTCATTAATATGGACAAATTCAACAGGGTATTGAGTTTGGATAAAGAGCAGAAAACCCTTACCGTACAGCCCGGAATAAAGCTTTGGCAGGTCAATCTCTTTTTGGCAGAAAAAGGATTTGCGCTCAAAAATTTAGGATCTATAGCTGAGCAAAGCATTGCTGGTGCCATTGCTACCGGAACACATGGCAGTGGGACAAGCCTAAAAATGCTGGCCGATCAATTGCAGTCTTTTACTTTGATAGATGGAAATGGCACGAAACAAATATTCGACAGGGATGAAGATGCAGAACGGTTTCAATTGGCGGTGGTGCATTTGGGTGCCCTGGGCATTGTAACTGAAATTTGCATTAAAATAGTCCCCGCTTTTCAATTGCATGAGCAAACGGAATTGCTGGATTTTGACATTTTGTGTAAAAACTACCATGAAATAATCCACAGTGCCGATCACGTAAAGTTTTGGTGGTTTCCGCCCTGTTCCAAAATTTTGGTCTATCGCTACAATAGAACCCGTGAACGCCCCAATGATTCGCGCTTTAGGCAATGGTTCATCGATGAATTTATATCGGTTTATGCCTATCGTTTTATGGTGGCCATTGGAAATCTTAATCCCAATTGGCGACCGGGTTTTAATCATTTGATCAGCAATTATTTGATTCGTCCGGTTAACCGCATAGAACAGAGTTTTAAGGTTTTTGATGTGCCCAGCCCACCTGTTCACAATGAAACCGAATGGGCTTTTGATATCAATGATGGTCCTGAACTGCTATCGGAATACAGGAAAATGCTGGAAGCAAAAGGTCATAAAATCAATTTTTTACAGGAAATACGCTTTGTGAAAGGCGATGAATTTGCGCTGAGTCCCTGCTACAAAAGAGACAGCATTTGGATTGGTGCTTATCTGATCGGCAACAAAGGCTGGCCGGAACTCTATTCTGATTTTGAAGTATTGGCCAAAAAATACAAAGGGCGGCCACACTGGGGAAAGGAATTCAACTGTGATGGGGATTATCTTAAAAACGCTTATCCAAAATGGGATGCATTTAAATCAATGAAAGATGATTTGGATCCGAATCACCTTTTTGAAAATGAATTGATAAAATCTTTATTTAGTGGTAAACCAAAGCCCTACAAAAATGAGATTTAAATCAACAAAAATTTTTTGCTCCCTCTTAATTCTATTTCTACCCCTATCGCAGCTATTTTCCCAGTCCAATGATTTTGTGGTAATAAAAATTATAGAAAGGCACCGGCATAAATTAAATAGTGTTTGGTCGAGACCTCCAATCACTATACTATCATTGAATTTCTGTTA
>JBBDNB010000045.1 GCA_040877935.1 Chitinophagales bacterium | reverse complement strand
TCAAAATCAAAATTAATTAAAAATACTCTTGGTTATTAACACAGAATCTTTGTGGCTAAAAACTTTTTGCTTAAAAAACTCTCAAATCAATTTAAAGTAAATATTTATGTAATAAATTCCTGTGAGTATAAACACGATTCCGGCTATTATGCGCATTACTTTTTCCACTTTGGTAATGGCCTTAAAATACATGCCCAGTTTTTCCATACTAAAGGCAATCACAAAAGCAAATAGGATCACCGGCAAACCTGTGCCCACGGAGAATATAGCGGGCAGCGCCAAACCTGCATCAGCAGAAAATGTCATGGGAATGAGCATGGCAAAAAACAATGCACCACTATAGGGGCAAAATGCCAGGGCGAATAAGGCACCCAGCAAAAACGAGCCCAATAAACCCTTGGTTTTAAAGCGTTCTGATAGCTTATCGATCAAATTTCCGCCCTTGATAAAATTCAATTTAATCACATCAAGCATAATCAGCCCTATGAAAATCATTACAAAACCGATGAATTTTTCACCGTTGCCCTGAAATAATTTGGCCACTTGAAATTTACTTGCTCCAAAGAAAATAATTGCTCCAATAAGCGTATAGGATAGCATTCTGCCGAGGGTATAAAGAAAACCGCTCAACAGCACTTTTTTTCTACTGCTGATGCTTTTAGCAATAAAAGCAGTAGCGGTAATATTGGTAGCCAGGGGGCAGGGAGCAATAGCCGTGAGCAAGCCCAGGGCAAATGCTGCCAAAGTTGGGGCTTCCCTGTTTTGCGCTAATTCTGTTAACCAATCCATCTTTTTAATTGTCTCATGTCTTAATTTGCAAATGCTTAATGGATCAATCTTCCAATCCAGCAATTTTCTACTCAATCAATCAGCTATTCAATAAACTGATCAATCTCCTTTTGCAAGCCTGCAATGAATTTTTCTTTGTTTCCCGCATTCATAAATGCAAAATCTGTCAGTTCTTTTTTGGCGCCTGTTTCAGGATTATAGAGAAATAAGGCCGTGCCAAATGCCTCAAATGCATCTGCTTTTTCCTCATTTGCTTTGTCGTCCACATTGACTAATGAAAAGGATATGTCACTATAATTTTCAACAGTTTGGCGTGCCAACTCTTCAATTGTTAGGCAGGTTCTACAGCGATTTTCAGAATGAAATTGAATGACTTCAATTTTTTCATTGGAAGCTGAATTTGTTGCTTGTTTGTTTCCGGTTTGTGCCTCGCTACTGCACGAAAAAAACAATAGCATAATTAGTGATAAAGCGATGTTTGATGTTTTCATTTTATAAGTTTTAATGGTTTCCGTATTTATTGATTATTGAAATTTGTCCTGCGTGATAGGCTGTATGGGAAACAACTCTGCCAAATGCTTCAGCTCTTGTTTTGGTGCCAAATTCCTTGGTTTTAACAGTGCTTTCCCAATCCTCCTCTTTTTGTTTTTCTACAATGGATTTGAGTTGCTCGAAAGATTCCGAAACATAACTTTTCAGGGCTTCCAAATCGGTCCACTCGCCTGTATCTTCTTGCGCAATCACTGTTTTGGCAGTTACTTTTACAGAACTGTCTCCAAATACATTTTTGGCAAACAACAATTCCACATCACCTATATGGCGAATTAGAAAACCTATTGAATTGGGACTTTCACCCAACTTTTTTTTCAGGTCAGTTTCAGAAATGTTTTCCAATTGATTGGAAAAGCGGGTTCTTGCTTCCGACCAGAGTTCGAGTAATATTTTAGTTTTTGTTTTCATAAGAGTACATTAAATAAAAATCCAGATAAAATGATGAACAGCGTTACCACACCAAAATAGATAGCGATGAGTTTCATTGACATGACCTTTTTTAGCAGTGTGCCTTCAGGTATGGATAAACCCACAGTGGCCATCATAAAGGCAATGGCAGTTCCAAGCGGCACGCCTTTGGCCACAAAAACCTGGATGACAGGCACAATTGCTGCGGCATTAGCATACATGGGTACGGCCAAAATCACAGCCAAAGGAACCGTCCACCATTGTCCGCCTCCCAGGTATTCACCAAAAAAGTTTTCGGGCACATAGCCGTGCATGGCTGCTCCAATGCCAATACCAATGATGACATAAAGCAATACGCCCCTGACAATATCCCATGCGCCACGGGTAATTTCTGGTATTCGCTGGAGAAAAGTGCGTTTTTCCTCTTCGTATTCGCTTTGTTGCTGGGCATTTTCCAATATTTTTTTCACCCAATCAGAAAGCATTGGTTCCAGGTTTAATTTGCCCAAAATCCAACCTCCCACTGTTCCCAGTACAATCCCTGATATGGCATAAATCAATGTGGCCTTTACTCCAAACATTCCTAAAAACATGGCAATGGCAATTTCATTGACCAAGGGGGAAGTAATGAGAAAGGCAAAAGTTACCCCAAGTGGAATCCCGCCTTGCACAAAGCCGATAAACAAAGGGACAGAGGAGCAGGAACAGAACGGTGTAATCGCCCCGAATAAGGAGGCAAACAGGTATTCCATTCCATAAAGCTTGTTGCGGTTTAAATAATCTTTAAGCCGCTCGATAGGGAAATAGGCATTCACAACACCCATTAGAAAAACGATGACAAATAATAGTATCAAAATCTTCAGTGTGTCGTACACAAAGAAGTTTAGGGCAGTGCCTAAATGGGTTTCAGCTCCAACACCAAAAACGGAATAAATGAGCCAATCGGCAAAATCTTGTATCCAATCAAACATATAATAATGTGCTTTCTTTCAATTAAGAAATACCCCATCTGGACCATCTCAAAATCAAATCTTCGCCCTATTTCAGCAAATCGACAATTTCGCCAACCTGCGCAACCCGGCCTTTTATTTTCGCCTCTTCATCTATCATTAATACCGGAGTAGTCAATACATTGTATTTCATCATTTCCTCAATGTCTTCTATTTTCTCGACCTCGGCTTCAATTCCAGATTGTTTTACGGCTTCCAAAACATTGGCGTAAGTGGTTTTGCATTTGGGGCATCCAGGGCCCAGTACTTTGATTCGTTTCATTTCTTTATTATTTGGTTATTTAAATCGTTCGTAAAACTACGAACATAATTCGTAATTCGCAAAACAACGAATAATATTTTCCAAAAAAAATTATTTCAATACCTGGTTGAGCAGCGATTTTGCCTTATCCCAATTCTCCCTGTTTATACAGTATTTAGTACTGGGCGGGGTGATGTCTCCTTGTATAAGGCCTGCCTCTTTCAATTCCTTTAAGTGCTGAGATAAGGTTGATTTTGCAATAGGCAGTATTTCGGCCATATCACCGTGAAAGCAACAAGTCTGGGAATTGAGCAAATCCAGGATGGCAATTCTAACAGGATGACCCAGCGCTTTGGCAAACCTTGCTGTTTGTTCCTGTTCTTGGGTAAAATATTTGGTCTTTGTTGTCATCTCAATTTCTAGCTATTATTCGCAAATATACGAACAATATTTGAAAATAAATGGGATATAAAGTGTGATAAAAAATTGGCGCGCTTTGAATCTTGGTGCTGAATAAGAACTTAGTGCCCTTAGAGGCTTATTCATTTAATAATCTGGCAATATCCGTTTTCAATAAAGGGAGGTGGTTAATTACAATTGACCAGATATTTGCATCATCAATAACATCATATCCATGAATGATGTTATTTCTTAAACCCACAATTTTCCTAGCATTAGAAATTTGAATCTTAGGGCCTTCCTTAATTATTCTATTTACCGCCTCTCCTATTATCTCAAGATTCCTTTCTATGGCTTTTCTCATCATTGCATTTTCCAGAAAATGATTGAAGTCTTTGGGATTGGATTAGACTCAAAATATGATTCAATTTCCTCTATGCACATCAGAATATCATGCAGCTAGGTTTTGATCTTGTTCATAAATTTTCACTTTTTCCTTATCAATAGCCTGCTTTAAATAAGGGTTTTTGATATATTTATTTGAACTAAATCACCTTTCTTGCGCAGTACCTTTTCCATTCTTTGAAAAAAGTCATAATAATTGTCGTTATAATCATACAGGCTAACGCCTTCAAATTCCACCATAAGATCAACATCACTTTCAGGTGTATAATCTCCCCTTGCATGGGAACCAAAAACGTACAGGTTTTTGACATTATGCTTTTTGCACAATGCTTGAATTTCTTTTTTGTACTGATTGATATACTGCACCTTCCAAAGATAAATTTTCTATTTCAATATGAAAATCACGCAAAACACTTTCACTACCCGTTTTCAACTTATCACAACCTCCCCTCATCCGCAAAGCTGTAATAGCCATTATCGGTAAATATCACATGGTCAAGCACGGGTATGTCCATAATTACACCGGCTTGTTTGGCATTTTGGGTCAATTTGTTGTCGAGCATACTCGGCTTCAAGGTGCCCGATGGATGATTGTGTACCAGGATAATACTACTGGCCAGGTTTTCCAGCGCAGTCTTGAAAATTATCCGGCTGTCCACTATCGTTCCTGAAATGCCCCCGCTGCTCAGTTGCCCTCTGTGAATGACTTTATTGCCCCTGTTCAGGTACAACACCCAAAACTCCTCGTGCTTCAAACCGGTAAGCAATGGCGACATGTATTGATAAACATCCGCTGCCGCTTTGATCAGTGGCTTTTTGGCAATATCGCTTCCTTGTCTGCGCAGCCCCAGCTCAAGAGCAGCAACTATGGAAATGGCCTTGGCTTCACCTATTCCCTTAAATTTCATTAAATCCTTTACAGAGAGTCCTGCCAGTTCGTGAAGATCGTTGTTGCAACTTTTTAGAATTTTCTGGCAGAGGCCAATAGCGGAATCTTCTGCATTTCCCGAACCAATCAATATAGCCATCAATTCAGCATCTGAAAGGCTTCTTTTTCCCTTGAGCAGTAGTTTTTCCCTGGGTCGGTCGGCCTCAGCCCAGGCTTTTATGCTCATTTTGTTTTCGTAATATTCCATAAATTAAAAAAGGCATGATAAGTAAATACCATGCCTAAATTAATAATTTATAGGAAATCTTAATTACGAAAGGCTATTGTAATGTTTCATCAATTTTGATTTCAAGTTGGCAGCCTTGTTGCTGTGGATAAAATTTTTCTTGGACAATTTATCGATAATAGATATAGCTTCTTTTATATTAGCATCTGCTGTTGTCTTGTCAGTTGCAGTTCTTACCTTCCTAACCAAAGTCCTCATGGTCTTTGCATAATACCTATTGCGCAATCTACGGCTTGCGATTTGCCTGATTCTTTTCTTTGCTGAGTTGCTATTTGCCATTCCTTAAAAGTTTTAAGAGTGCAAATATAAAACAAGAAACCAAGTAAATCAAAAAAAGCCAACTAAATAAAAAAACTAAGCAATTCGGGTGAACCTTTTGGCAATAATATCGGTCTAACTCCCAATGATTGCGTAAATTTGCTTAGCTATTTAATTGCTAAAACATTGAAATAAGATAATGAGCTCGCAGTTCTCGTACATGTCCAATGCACACCCTGAGTATATAGAATCTATTTATGAAGATTACCAGAAAGACCCTGATAAGGTTGACCCTGAATGGGCCAGGTTTTTCGAGGGCTTCGAATTTGCGATGGCTCGATTTGGGGAGGACAGCCAAAGCCTTTCTCCCAAAGAACTTCAGGTATGGTCATTGATTGAGGCATATCGCCAAAGAGGGCATTTGGAAGCTAAGACCAATCCCATAAGGGAGCGGAAAGACCGCCATGCCAGATTGAATATTGAAGAATTTGGACTGGATAAAAACGATTTAAAAAACACATTTATAGCCGGAAAGGAATTGGGCTTGTCCAATCCTACCTTGGAAAACATCATTGAATTTTTGCGGAAAATATACTGCAAGGCAATTGGCATAGAATACACCTATATAGAAGATGTAGATGTCAGGAATTGGATTCGGGATAAATTTGAAAAGGGTTCTGATGTAATAAATTTGCCCGTAGAGAAAAAGAAACGGATTCTCAAGAAACTGAACGATACGGTAGTTTTCGAGAATTTCCTCAATACAAAATACATCGGTCAAAAGCGTTTTTCACTAGAAGGAGGCGAATCATTCATCCCCGGATTGGATGCCATAATCAATGAATCTGCCGAAGGTGGAACAGAAGAAGTGGTAATTGGCATGGCGCACAGGGGCCGCTTGAACGTTTTGGCCAATGTGCTGGGAAAAACCTACGAGCATATTTTCAGTGAATTTGAGGGCACGGCAGTTCCCGACCTCACCATGGGCGATGGCGATGTGAAATATCATTTGGGATATTCTTCTATAATAGAAACTGCAACCGGAAAACCCGTTCACTTGAAACTCAGCCCCAACCCTTCTCACTTGGAAGCTGTAAACCCCGTAGTACAAGGATTTACAAGAGCAAAAGCCGATATTCTTTACAATTCGGAATACGATAAAATCCTTCCGATTTTAGTACATGGTGATGCCGCATTGCCCGGCCAAGGTGTTGGCTTTGAGGTAATTCAAATGTCAAAATTAAAAGGCTACGAAACGGGTGGATCCATTCATTTTGTCATCAACAATCAAATTGGCTTCACCACCGATTTTGACGATGCGCGTTCTTCAACCTACAGCACAGGAGTGGCAGCAGTTGTGCAAGCTCCGGTTTTGCACGTAAATGGCGATGATGTGGAAGCAGTGGTGTATGCCGCTGAATTTGCTGCTCAGTTCAGGCAAAAATTCAATACCGATATTTTCATTGACATGGTTTGCTATAGAAAGCATGGGCACAATGAAGGGGACGAACCTAAATTTACGCAGCCTACGCTTTACAAAGCCATTGAAAACCATAAAAACCCTAGGGAACTTTATATTGAAACCCTGATGGAAAAAGGGACCATAGATAAAAAAGAGGCAGAAGAACTCAACCAGGAATTTTGGGATGTTTTGCAGGAAAGACAAGATAAAATCAAGCAAAATACTCTCCCGTATAAGTACCAAGATCCGGAACGGGCATGGAAAGAACTGAGAAAATCCGAGGAAAAGGATTTTGAAAAATCGCCCAAAACTTCTATTACGGAAAAAACCCTCAAGCAAATTCTGAAGCAATTACAAAGCACTCCAGAAGATTTCAAGCCTTTGAGAAAAGTCGAAAGATTGCTGAAGAGTTCACAAAAGCTTATTGACAATGGCCAAATGGATTGGGCGTTGGCAGAGCTTACAGCTTATGGCTCAATACTTTTGGAAGGCAATGACGTTCGCATGAGCGGCCAAGATGTTAAGCGAGGAACCTTCTCGCATCGACATGCAATTT
Organism: Chitinophagales bacterium; assembly: GCA_040877935.1. Lineage (NCBI taxonomy): Bacteria > Pseudomonadati > Bacteroidota > Chitinophagia > Chitinophagales > Chitinophagales bacterium. The sequence continues at coordinate 62,279 of JBBDNB010000045.1, read as the reverse complement.
TGTATGACGAAACAAACAGCAAAGAATACAATCGCCTGAATTATTTCAAGGAAGACCAAGGCATGTTTAGGATTTACAACTCACTGCTCTCTGAATTTGGCGTACTGGGTTTTGAATTTGGCTACTCCATGGCTTCTCCCAATACGCTCACAATTTGGGAAGCGCAGTTTGGAGATTTTTGCAATGGCGCACAAACCATTATCGATCAATTCATAACCTCTTCTGAATCCAAATGGCAACGCATGAGTGGCCTTGTTATGCTTTTACCACATGGTTATGCAGGACAAGGGCCGGAACATTCCAGCGCAAGATTAGAGCGCTTTTTGCTTGCCTGTGCTGAATTTAATATCACAGTAGCGAATTGTACTACACCAGCCAATTTCTTCCACATTTTAAGAAGGCAATTGGAGCGACCATTTAGAAAACCATTGATCATCATGTCTCCAAAATCGCTTTTGAGGCATTCGCGCTGTATTTCAGATTTTGCTGATTTTACAAAAAATGGTTTTAGGGAATTGATAGATGATGAAAATGTAAAAGCGGCCGATGTTAAAAAAGTGCTGTTCTGTAGTGGAAAAATTTACTACGAATTACTGGAAAAACAGGAAGAGGACAAGCGCAAGGATATTGCCATTGTAAGATTGGAACAATTGTATCCATTGCCTTACAAGCAAATGGACGCCCTCATTAAAAAATATAAAAAGGCCAAGTTTCTTTGGGTTCAGGAAGAGCCCTCCAACAAAGGAGCATGGGTATATATGCTCAGTTGCTACAGGGATATCGATTGGGAATTGGTTTCTAGAAAAGCCAGCGCATCCCCTGCTACGGGATACAATAAAATCCATGTGGAAGAACAAGAGGCCATTATTAATAAAGCATTTGAATAAAGCTATAAATTATGTCTAAAGTAGAAGTAAAAATACCCTCAGTCGGGGAATCAGTAACAGAAGTAACCGTTGCCAAATGGTTGGTAGAAGAAGGTGCTTACGTTGAAAAAGACCAGGTAATCGTTGAATTGGAATCCGACAAGGCATCCATGGAATTGCCCAGTGAAGAGGCCGGGACCATTACATTCAAGGTGGAGGAAGACAGCGATGTAAATGTAGGTGATGTAATTGCAATTATTGATACTTCTGCAAAAGCTCCTGAAAAAAAGGAAGAAAGCAAAGACGAAGAAAAGTCAAAAGAGAAAGAAGCTGACAAATCTGAGGAAGGAAAAAAGGAAAGCAAAACGCCTTCTAAAGAAAAGTCCGATTCAGATTCAAATGCTAAAGGACATGCCGGACCTGCCGCTGCAAAAATGATGCGTGAAAACAGTATCAGCAGCAAACAAATTGATGGCAGAGGAAAGGGAGGCCGCATTACCAAAGCAGATGTGATTGATGCGTTGAAAAACGGTGAAACTGAAATTGGTGGCCGTTCATTGGCTTCCGGTGATTTCAGCAGGGATACCAATAAAGAAAAAATGTCAAAACTGCGCAGGACCATTGCCAAAAGACTGGTAGCTGCCAAAAACGATACTGCCATGCTCACCACTTTCAATGAAGTGGACATGTCGGCCGTGATGGAATTGCGCAACAAATACAAAGAGGATTTCAAGGAAAAACACGGCATCGGTTTGGGCTTTATGTCCTTGTTCACCAAAGCTTGTTGCATTGCATTGCAAAACTTCCCTGCCGTAAATGGCATCCTTGACGAAGACCATGTGGTTTATCACGATTATTGTGATATTGGAATAGCCGTTTCCACACCCAAAGGATTGGTGGTTCCTGTTATCAGAAATGCAGAATCGCTTTCCTTGGCGGATATAGAAAAATCTGTTAGGGAATTGGCCATAAAAGGAAGGGATGGCGTATTGACCATGGACGAGATGACAGGTGGAACCTTTACCATCTCCAATGGTGGTGTTTTTGGCTCATTGATGTCAACACCTATTTTGAATGCTCCCCAATCTGCTATTTTGGGAATGCACAAAATTGAAGATCGCCCAATGGCCATCAATGGAAAGGTGGAAATTCGCCCCATGATGTATTTGGCATTGTCCTACGATCACAGAATTATTGATGGAAAAGAATCGGTGAGCTTTTTGGTAAATGTGAAAAATTTGCTCGAGAACCCGAGCCATATGTTGTTTGGATCCGATCCTGCAGAAGTGCTTTTAGATTTGTAGAGTAAAACCGCAAAGAGCGCTATGATAGATTCGAAGAGAAATTATCTGGAACGACTTTGCTGAAAAATGGAATAAAAAGAGTAGTAAATAACTTGTAAATACTTTGCGTCCTTTGCGAAAAACTCAGAGTACTTTGCGGTTAGAAAAAATAAATTGCTTTAAAATAAAAACATTGAAATGAAATTTGACTTGACTGTAATCGGCTCTGGCCCCGGTGGATATGTAGCAGCCATTCGCGCTGCCCAATTGGGATTTAAAACAGCCATAATTGAAAAATACGATTCACTTGGTGGAACCTGTCTAAATGTAGGATGCATTCCCTCTAAAGCCTTATTGGACTCTTCTGAGCATTATCACAATGCAGAGAAAAAATTTGAAAAACACGGCATTCAGCTCAAAGACCTAAAAGTGGATTTTCCTCAAATGATTGCCCGTAAAGCAGATGTAGTGAAGCAAAATACTTCGGGCATTGATTTTTTGATGAAGAAAAATAAAATCGAAGTCTTTACCGGAGTGGGCAGCTTTGTCGATAAAAACAAGATTTCCATTAAGGGAAAAGATGGCAAAAGCAAAGAAATAGAAACCGATAAAACAATTATTGCCACAGGTTCCAAGCCTTCTTCATTGCCCGGAATTGAAATTGATAAAAAACGCATCATCACTTCTACCGAAGCATTGGAATTGAAATCATTGCCCAAAAAAATGGTCGTAATAGGTGGTGGAATAATTGGCGTGGAAATGGGTTCAGTCTATGCCCGATTGGGAACAGAAGTGGAAATTGTGGAATATTCAGATGGATTGATCTCAACAATGGACAAAGCATTGGGAAAAGAATTGCTCAAATCAATGAAAAAATTGGGCATTAAATTCTTCCTGAGCCATAAAGTTACGGGTGCCAAAGCCACAAGTAAAAGCACTACTGTTACGGCTGAAAATGCCAAAGGCGAAAAAGTGGAGTTCAAAGGCGATTACTGTTTGGTAAGCGTTGGCAGAAGGGCTTATACCGAAGGCCTTGGATTGGACAAAATTGGACTGGAAACCGACAAGCAGGGAAAAATCGAGATCAACGATAGATTCGAAACTAAGGTGGAGGGCATTTATGCCATTGGCGATGTAGTTAAGGGAGCAATGTTGGCCCACAAAGCCGAAGATGAAGGTTCGGCCGTTGCTGAAATCATTGCCGGACAAAAACCACATATCGATTACAATTTGATTCCCTCTGTGGCATACACCTGGCCAGAAGTGGCAGGAGTAGGTAGAACAGAGGAGCAGCTCAAAGAAGATGGCGTGGAATACAAAAGCGGCTCATTCCCTTTCAAGGCGAGTGGTCGTGCTAGAGCGAGTATGGATTTGGAAGGTTTTGTAAAGGTATTAACCGATAAGGAAACCGATGAAATTCTAGGTGTACATATGATTGGCCCACGAATAGCCGATTTAATTGCAGAAGCTGTTGTAGCTATGGAATTCCGTGCATCAGCAGAGGACATTGCTAGAATGAGCCATGCGCACCCAACTTATACAGAGGCATTCAAAGAAGCCTGTCTGGCCGCTACGGACAATAGGGCTTTGCATATTTGAAGTTCTAGTTAAGCAAGATTTTAAAAGAGCGGGCAACCAGTTTTTTAAAATTAAATGCAAACTTCCTTTCTTTCCAGCAAAAAAGAACTTGACTGAAAAATTTCAAGTTTAAAACTAATCTATTTATTATACTCGAATTCTTAAAGAATCAATACCTTTATTTAAATGTTATTGCTTTGTAAATTCGAAATGTATGAGCAAGTTATTAGACAGAATTACAATTGATCAAACCTTGCATAAGAGGTATGAGGTGGCCTGTTGAAGTAATAATTGACATGTTGGGCTCAGATATGACCGTTGAAGAAATACTCAATGAACACAAAGAACTAGAAAAGGAAGATATCTTGGCAAGCTTAAATTTTGCAAAACTTTACTTATCAGGTCAATCGCTAAAGAATTTGGTATATTGAAATCTCAGTGTAGTGAAGATTATTTCATTTAAATTCGTGAAACGTTTGGAATCTCTCAGTTTTGAAGCCATGCACCTAAATAATATCTTAGTTCGCTCAAAAACTGAAAATTAAGATTTTTGTGGTTATACTGACCAATAGTTAAAAGGAATAATCAGCTATTTATGACTATCAAGTTTTTACAAAAAATTATATATGGACACCCTTCAAGGCATTGATGTAGATAAAGAAGAAACTGCGGTACTGATTGGTTTAGTTACGCTGGAGCAGGATGAAAAAGCACTTCAGGAATACCTTGACGAATTGGAATTTTTGGCCCATACCGCAGGAGCCATCACCAAAAAACGCTATTTCCAAAAACTCGACCGACCAGATAAAAGAAGCTATATCGGTAAAGGTAAATTGGAGGAAGTTCGCAATTATGTGGAGGAACACGAGATTGACCTCGTAATTTTTGATGATGAAATTTCTCCTTCACAACAGCGCAACATCGAAAAAGCACTGAAATGTAAAGTCCTGGATCGCAGCATGTTGATTCTGGATATTTTTGCCAATAGGGCCAAAACACAGCAAGCCAAAACACAGGTAGAGTTGGCGCAAATCCAATATTTATTGCCCAGAATTCGCGGTATGTGGACCCACTTGGATAGAATCAAAGGGGGTATAGGGATGCGTGGTGCCGGTGAAAAGGAAATCGAGACCGACCGTAGGGTAATCAACGATAAGATTGCCAAGCTGAAAAAGCAATTGGAAAAAATTGAAAAGCAAAATTTCACCCAACGCAAAGCTAGGGGAAAGATGGTGCGCGTAGCTTTGGTGGGTTATACGAATGTGGGCAAATCCACGATTATGAACCTGCTGAGCAAATCGGATGTATTTGCGGAAAATAAATTATTTGCTACACTTGATACTACAGTGCGCAAAGTAGTGATCGACCGGATTCCTTTTCTTTTATCAGATACGGTGGGTTTTATCAGAAAGCTGCCCCACCATCTGGTTGAAAGCTTTAAATCTACATTGGATGAGGTACGCGAAAGCGATATTTTAATCCATGTAACTGACCTTTCGCACCCCAGCTATGAAGATCATATGAAGGTGGTAAACGAAACGCTGAAAGATATTGGCGTAAAGGAAAAACAAACGCTCTATGTTTTCAATAAGTTGGATTTGTACAGGGAACAGGAATTTGATGAATTGCTGCAATCGGACGTAAAAGAGGAGTTGTTTGCCAATTTAGAACAATCCTGGCAGAAGAAAACCGATTACAATGCCGTATTTGTAAGTGCCCTTCAAAAAGAAAATATCGAAGAAATGCGCACCCGCATGATAGATATGATCAAAGAGGTCTATTATCAAAGATATCCTTATGAGGCTGGGTATTGATTATTTATTCATTACACCTTCTTCTAGCTTCTTCAATTAATGCCTTAGAAATTCTAAAGTCAGTTTGCAAGATTTGCTGAATAATTTCTGTAATTGAATTAATGTAATTCTTTTGCTTAGCTACTATCAATATTCCTATAGTGCCAGTATATTTTAATTTTAGCTGCTTAGCTTTTTGACGCGCTTTGTTTTCATCAATTATAAGCAGTACATCTTGTTTTTCAATTGCCAAAGCAATGGCACTAGATTCACCAGAATCTAAAAAAGATTCTAAAATATTTTGATATCGTGTGTTTTCAGGATTTTCAATTTCAATAAAATCTGGGAGTTCAGCCCCAAATTCTTTAGCAACAACAGATGTAATCTTAACCTTTCCAAAAAGCTGCTTTAATAAAGAAAGCCTACCAATTTTTTGAAGTAGAATTAAACAACTTGTATCAGATACTATAATCTTTTGCATTTTCTATATCATTGTCCAAGTCAGATGAAGGATGATTAATCAAAGGCACATTATAATCTGCTAGCAGCTCCATAAACGCACCTTTGCTCAACCCAACCAATTCAGCGGCTTGACCAAGTGAGAGCTTCCCTATTTCATATAATCGTGAAGCAAATAACATTTTAGCATCCCTGTCATTTAAGTCAATTGAATCTGGAATATTGAGCTGTATGGTTCGCATATTTATCGATTTATCTAAAGATAATAATTACTGTTTGTTAAATAGCATAAACCCTAATCGCTAAAAAAACATTCAATCATAGGGATTCGAGAATTAATTCGTTTTTTTGAACTCAAGAAATCACATAAAAGCAAAATCAAGCAAAGAACTTGAAATTTATTAAACAGCGCATTTTACTCCACACTTTTATCAGAAAGGCAACAAATGGCTCTTCCATTTCGGGAAGGGTAAATAATAGATTGTACGATTTGGAGAGCATTGCTCTGATGCAGAAGCTGCTGAATGCCAATTCTAATTGCATAGACATCGGTTGCCATAAAGGCGAAATTCTGGATAAAATAATTGAATTCTCTCCCAATGGAAATCACTTTGGGTTTGAGCCCCTGCCCAATTTTTACAAGAGACTGGTAGAGCGGTACAAAAGCAATGGTAAGATAAGCATCCTTCCACATGCACTTTCCAATGAAAAAGGCGAAACGGAATTTACCTATGTAAAATCCAACCCGGCATACAGCGGAATTCGCAAGCGAAAATTTGATAGAAATAAAGAGGAAACCGAAAAAATAAAAGTGGAAAAAGCAGCTCTGGACGATCTGATTGATCCTGACCTGCCCATTCACTTTATCAAGATAGATGTAGAAGGTGGCGAACTTGGCGTGTTGCAGGGCGCAAAAAAAACCATTGAAAAATGGCAGCCACACATCATTTTTGAGCACGGCCTGGGAGCAGCAGATTGCTATGGCACAAAACCCGAAATGCTTTTTGACTTTATTTCTGCTTGTGATTTGAAAATCTCTAATTTAGATGCATACTTGTGCGGAAAACCTGCATTGGAAAAAGAAAATTTTTGCCAGCAATTCTATAATGGCATTCACTATTATTTTTTGGCACATCCATAAAAAATGAAAATCCTGCAAATTTGCCACAAACCGCCCTTCCCTCCTATTGATGGTGGTTGCAAAGCCATGCATCAGGTTACGGAAACTTTAATGGAGCAAAATATAAATGTTCAGGTTTTGGCCATTGAGACTTTTAAGCACCCAGTGGATGAAAATTTGCAAACGGAAGCTTACAGAAAAAACACCAATTTTGACAGCCACTTTGTCGATATAAAAGTAAGGCCCTTAGAAGCTTTACTAAATCTATTCAGTTCCGAATCCTACAATATCAGTCGCTTTTGGAACAGTGATTTTGCCCAGCTCATTGAGCAAAAATTAATAAACGAAAAATTTGATATCATTCAGTTGGAGAGCTTGTATGTAGCGCCTTATCTGAAATTGATCAGAAGACATTCAAAAGCAAAGATTGTCTATCGGGCGCACAATCTGGAGCATAAAATTTGGGAGACCAATTACGAGATTACCTCAAATCCCTTTAAAAAGCTATACATCAAATTATTGGCAAAAAGGCTAAAGAAATTTGAAACTGCTTTTATTAAAAAAGTGGATTTCATTGCAGCCATCAGTCCAGTTGATGCGGAGTGGATTTCCAATAATAGTTCTGTTCCAACTAAAGTAATTCCTTTTGGGCTAGAAGCAGATTTACCGACAGATAAAAAAGCTCAAAAAAACATTTGCTATCTCGGTGCCCTAGATTGGTATCCCAATCAACTGGGCTTGGAATGGTTTCTTAAAAATGTGTGGGCTGAAATACATCAGCAGTTCCCCGATGCTCAATTCAATATTGCTGGCCGGGGTGCGCCACAGTCTATTCTAAATTGGGATTTTCCAGGAGTAAATATTATTGGAGAAGTAGAAAATACGCAGGAATTTTTAAAACAACATGCCATTATGCTTGTTCCATTATTTGCCGGTAGTGGTATTCGCATTAAAATTTTGGAAGGCCTGGCGAATCACTTGGCAATACTGACGACAAGCCTTGGTGCCGAGGGGCTTGATTTAAAAGACAAAGAACATTTGCTACTTGCTGATACGGCTCTTGAGTTTAAAAAAAATCTCAGGGATTTACTTGAAAATAAAGATTTACAAAATTCATTAGCCGATAAGGGATTCAAAAGATTTCAGCAACTTTACAGCATCGCAAACATCAAAAAACAATGGATTAATTTCTATCAATCAATTCTATAAAAATGGGAAATGAATATTCAGCAGATATTGTAAAAATAGGTTTGGTCATCGTTTTGATTGCCGTGGTTATTGCTTATTATTTCGATTATAAAAAGGGGAAATAAGCAGTTTAGTTTTATGTGCTAAAACAATATTTAAGCTGCACAAATATTTTCAAATTTATGCCCTTATCTGTTTAGTGCAATAAGAATCAATCGAGATAAAAAACCAGCTTTATTCCTCGCGAACCATCAATTTATATCCGGTGCCGTGCACATTTACAATCTCCACTTTTGAATCTTTCTTAAGGTATTTGCGCAGCTTGGTGATAAACACATCCATACTTCTTCCGGTGAAATAATTGTCATTCCCCCAAATCAATTTTAAAGCAATTTCCCTCTCCAAAACCTTATTGACATTAAGGCACAGCAGCTTCAAAAGTTCTGCTTCCTTGGTAGTAAGCTTTTGTTGCTCCTCTCCTATTTTTAGCACCTGTGCCGGATAATCAAAGAAAAAAGCACTGATTTCGAATTGATTTTTCTCCTCTTCCTCATGGTTGCCCTTGGTTCTTTTCAGCACCGCACTTACACGCATTTCCAATTCCTCCATGCTAAAGGGCTTGGTGATGTAATCATCGCCACCTAGTTTAAAACCTTCCAGCTTGTCTTCTTTCATCGATTTGGCCGTGAGGAAAATAATGGGCGTTTCCTTGTCTTGCTTGCGGACCTGCTTGGTAAAGGTAAATCCATCCATTTTGGGCATCATCACATCTACAATACAGATATCGTAATTGTCATTGTTAAAAGCCCTGAGCCCAATTTCGCCATCTTCGCACAGCTTTACTTCATAACTTTCATGTTCTAAAAATTCCTGCAACACAAAGCCCAGGTTTGGGTCATCTTCTAATAGTAATACTTTAGTTTTATCCGACATTTTGTTGATTTTGTTTTTTAGGAAATATCACCGTAAAGGTACTGCCCTTCCCGGGCTGACTCAATAATTTTATTGTACCTCCATGTGCATCCAACATTGCTTTTACATAGCTTAATCCAAGACCAAAACCTTTCACATTATGTATATTTCCAGTTGGTACTCGGTAGAACTTCTCAAATATGCGCTTTTTTTCTTCTTTATCCATACCTATTCCCTTATCAGTGACGGATATAGCTATACTATTTCCCAAGTCTTTACTACTCACCTTTATAAACGGAACATCTTTAGAATATTTTATAGCATTGTCGAGCAAATTAAAAATTATGTTTGTGAAATGTAATTGATCTGCTTCAATATACAACTCTTCATCCTGAAAGTTTGTTTGTAAACTTCCATTTTTAGACTCAATTTGAAGGTTTACTTTTTCCAATGCTTTTAATATTAATTCATTCACAGAAATTTTTTGAATTTTCAGATTAAAGTCTCCTTTTTCCATTACCGCCATCTGGAGCACTTTCTCTACCTGGTTTCCCAAACGCTTATTCTCATCATGAATTATCTGGGCATATCTGTCTCTTCGATCTGAATTTTCGGCAATAGATTTACTTTTAAGCATTTCGCTGGCCAGAGATATAGTAGCTACGGGGGTTTTAAGCTCGTGGGTCATGTTGTTTATAAAATCGGTTTTCATATCAGAAAGCTTTTTCTGCTGAAACACTGTATAAACCACATATGAAAAACAAAGAGATATAATTAAGATTAAGCCCATTGAAGAGGTGGACATCATACTAAGACTACTTATTATATAATTTCGCTGTTTTGGGAAATAAACGATCAGGTGATTTTGCTCCCCAAAGATATCATTAGGATAAAGCGCCATCCGATGTGCCGAGCGGGCATTTTCCGGGTCAAAATCCCGGCTTTTAGAAATCAATACTCCAAAATCATTGACCAGTAAATATTCAAAAGGCGTTTTTATGCCTACACGATCTAATTCTTCGCGCACAATCTTTTGAAGTTCTGCTGTAGGAATACGCTCTGTAAGATTTGTACTGGCACGAAAGAACTGCAAAAAGATATCATCGATCATACTTTGCTTGTAGTGCAATTTGGCCAATTGTGATTGCATTGCTCTGTGCAATTCGTTTTCGTTGTTGTGCTCCACAACTATACGCTGAATTGAATCAGAAATATGCACTAAAATCTCACCACGATATTTTCTTTTATTATCACAAATTACAGAGATATTAGTATCGAGGCAGACCTTGTTATATGCTGAAAAAAAACTGCTGAAGGCACTTGAATAAACATCTTCTTTACTGTATTGAGCACTATCAACAAGCGCAGGATCTTCATTTCTGACAGAATAATTATTATAATTGATGTTAGAATTATTTACAAAACCATTGCCGGAAAATAAGCGCATAGCTTCCTGTCGCTCCAAACGAAAAGACACGCGCTTTAGAGCATGTTTTACATCTTGGTAGAATTGTTGCTCTTTAAGGGTTAAAGCATTGTTTATCCAATAGATCTGAATGGTAACCATGCCAATGAGCACTATGGCCATCAAAACGACTATGCCGTAAACAATTTGCTTGTTCATACTTCGAAATTAACTCAATAATAGCGGCACATGTTTCTGCTTAACAGAGTTTAACAGCGGTTAACCTTTTATTAACTAAAAGCAGGATGAATGTAAAGTATCTTTGAATTGTTGCTTAAAAGAAAGCGATACGAATAATTTAAAAACCATCAGGCGGAACACCTTTTCATAACCTGACACCAACTCTGAATACCCTTAACCACCCCTTCCGCCTGGTGGTTTTTTTTATGTCTTTTTTCAATCTTTGACCTGCCTGAACAATACAACCAGTTCAAAAACTTTAAAAATCAAAAAGAGCAGTACAAAAGGAATCAACACCCATTTTGGCGGGCTAAAGAAATGCATGTATAAAAATATGATGCTAAAAGAAAGCAACAATTTTAAACCTGATGTTCCAAAATAAATTGTTCCGAATATTGGTTTGTTTACACTTCGCAAATTATAATACCCAGTAAACAATGTCATTGCCACAAAAAAGACATAGCAGAACCACACAAATAATAAATTTGCTCGAAAAAAATCAAATAAACTCAATACCCCTAAAATGACAAAGACCGGAACGGCTAACATCAATGTACGAACTGCAAATTGTCTGTATTTAATCATTTTTATTGTTCATGCTTTGTAGCTCTTTAATCACCAAGTACATAGCTATAAAGACAAAGATCAGGGTAAAAGCTAAAGCTGCATATGGTTTGTCAGTATTTAATTTGCTGTCTATATACCAACCTATACCAAATCCAATAAGCACTACTGCCACCATCTGAAATCCAATGGCAGAAAATTTCAGATAATTATCAAACAACTTCTTTTTTGAGTTTGGCGGCTGATTTTTCTTCATTTTTGTTCGCTTTTATAGATTCCCCCATGCTACATGTTCCATTAAACATTGCACCGGATTCTACCACCATTTTTTGAGCAACAATATCTCCTTCTATAACTGCAGAACTTTTAAGAAATAGTAAATCTTCAATAATCAAACGCCCGTATACTTTACCGGATATATCTGCATTTTTGCACTTTACATCTCCATCCACTTTTCCTGATGGACCTACTACAAGTTTGGCCTCAGAATAAACAGCCCCATTAATTTCACCATCTATACGGATATCTCCTTTTGACTTAATTTCACCCGTAATAACAGTCCCTTCACCAAACTGATTCAAAGATTTAGAACCTTTAGAATTGTTGTCTTTTCTTTCTTCAGAGTTTTTATTGCCAAACATGATCTTAATTTTTAGAAACTTATGAATTGCTCAGGGTCAACAGCTGAACCTTCCTGCCACAATTCAAAGTGCAAATGCGGACCGGAACTTAATTCACCACTATTTCCTATAATGGCAATAGCATCCCCGCTTTTCACGAAATTACCAACTTTTTTCAACAAAACAGAATTGTGCTTGTATATAGAAATCAAATTGTTATCATGTTGTACTGCAATTGTATGGCCTGTTTCTAAAGTCCACTCAGAAATTATAACGGTTCCGGGCGCAATAGATTTTACTGGGGTTTTTTCTGGAGCTACTACATCAATTCCAAAGTGACCATCATCTGCATTAAACCGCTGTGTAATTAAACCTCTGAGGGGAGTTGTAAGATTTGAAAGAACCTCTGTTTCATTGTTTGAATTTCTTTGATCACCATATACCAGTGCATAATTATCCTCACGTTCAATTTCTTCTCTCAACAATACATCTTCAATTGGTATTCTGCTCAACTTAATTGTATCATAACGAATATTTCTGTCGCTGCTGGAAACAGTTGCACTATCCGTTTTTCCTTCTAATATCTTTTTCACATTATTGAGCCAAAGACTTTGATTTAAAACAACAGATTCCAGTGAATCGGTATAAAATTTTAAATCAATCAAATCTCTTCGCATTTTTACATCTGCATAACCCGGAATATACTCTTTTAAAGGAGTGAAAATAATCATAGAGAAAATCAGCACTACCAATATGGATAGTACCGTAGATACAAACACATATACATTAAAACGTGAAAGACGGAATGAGGCTTTTTCTTCAAAAGTATCATCATTGAGCACTACAAGGCGATACTTATTTTTAAGCTTCTCTACAAACCGCCTCTTTTTCTTTTCCTCAGCCACTTAATTGTAAAGCTTTACTTTCTTTGGGAAATTTAAAATATTTTTGTACAAACAGAGTTTTCATTCTCGAAAGACAAATATCTTGAAATTAGCGTCAAAGTTATCATTATTAATATCCCTTTCCTTCATTTTGATCCTATCCGCCTGTTCTTCTAGCAAAAAATCAGGCAAACCGGGAGCAGTGGGAATGATATACCACAATATAACGGCCAGAAACAATGCCTATTTTAATGCAACAGAATTACTTAAAGAAACACAGCGCAGCCTTGAGACCAGTCACCAGGATGATTATGATGAAATATTAGCTGTTTATCCCGATCAAATACCCGAAGAGGCAGAAACCTATTCCGGTACTTTTGACGAAGTCATAAAAAAATGTTCAAGGGCAATAAAAATGCACGAGCCCAGCAAGTTTAGCGACAACAGCTATTTGCTTGTTGGTTTTTCCTATTATATGAAAGGGGATTTTGAAACTGCCCTTGAAACCCTACAGTTTTTGAGTACAGAATTTAAAGAAACTCCTCAGAGTAAATCTTCAAAAAAGAAAAAGAAAAAAAAGAAAAGCAAGAAGAAAAAACGCAAATCAAAAAAACCCATGACTGCTGCCCAGAAAGAAGAGCTGGAAGAGGAGGTGATTGAAGAAGAAATTGAAGAGATCAAAGAGGAGAAAAAAAAGGAAGAGGAAGATTGGGACGGGAAAAAATCATTTAAAGAAATACTTACTCACCAATTCTCCAGACCTGAAGCTATGGTATTGATGGTCAATATCTACGCTGCTATGGAAAAATATAAGGAGGCCGAAACGGTACTTACGGTAATTGAAGGTGAAGAAAATTTTCCGGGCTATCTGGCAAATGATGTTGCAAAAGCCAAGGCCGATTTATATATCACTACCAACAACCTTGAAAGAGCTATCCCTCCTTTGAAAGTACTGGATGAAAACATTAAGAGAAAGAAGAAAAAAATCCGCTACCTCTATATAATGGCTCAAATTTACGAGCGGATAAAGGATTATACCAATGCTGTTGAAAAATATAAAGAAGTATTAAGTGCAAGACCTGATTACAAAATGGAATTCAATGCAAAGATGAGTCTGGCACGTATAGCAGGAGGTGACGGGTCTTCCTATAGCGAAATCAAAAAACTGCTTGCTAAACTGCTTAAAGACAGTAAAAATGAAGAATTCTACGATCAGATATATTATGCATTGGCAGAACTGGAATTGAGCCAAAACAATCGTGAAAAAGCTATAGAATACCTAAGCAAATCTATAGAAAGTTCAATGGGGAACACAAAGCAATTGGCAAAATCACATTTAAAGCAAGGCGAACTTTACTATTCCGATAAAGAATATGTAAAAGCACAACCCGGTTATGAAAATGCTGGAGCTAATATTGATGAGGAACACCCAAAAAAACAAGAAATTGAAAAAAGAGACAATGCACTTCAAAACCTGGTTAAACAAATCAATATTATTGAAGAAAAAGACAGCCTTTTAGTTTTAGCAAATTTACCAGAAGATGAACTCGATAAGCGAATTGAGGCTGAAGTGAGTAAAATTGAGGCTGAAATAGACAAGGCCAATCAATCTCAACCTGCAGCTATGCTCAATAGAAATACTTCAGGGCGAGATAGTGGCGGGGGAAGTAGCGGCTCCTGGTATTTTTACAATACAGGAAGTAAAAGCAGAGGCTACAATGAATTTGTTCAGCGCTGGGGAAAACGCGAGTTGGAAGACAATTGGAGGAGGTCTAACAAAGAGAGCTCTGGCAGTTTAGAAGAAGTTGCAGGTCAGGCAGAAGAAGAAGGTATTGAAGAAGAATTTGATTATTTAGCAGTAAAAGAACAACTTTTAGCTACAATACCGAGAGATGAGGCAGAAAAACAAAAAGCTGAAAAAGAAGTAGTAGAAGCCTATTTTGAACTGGGAAATATTTACAAATCAGAAATTGAAAACCTTCCCAAAGCCATTGAAACATTTGAAACATTATTAGAAAAATACCCGAATAATAATTACCTGGTAGAAGTTTATTATAACCTTCATTTACTCTACAAAGAGATTAACAACAACAGCAAAGCGGAACAATACAAAAATCTTGTATTAGACGAATACCCTAATAGTAAATTTGCCAAAATACTACTCGACCCTAACTATCTCGACAAGCAAAAAGACAACAAAGAAGAGGTAGACCGCTATTATGAAAATGTCTATGCCCACTTTACTTCCGGAAACTACAGGCAAGTGCTTTTAGCTTCAGCCCAGGCCGACAGCCTTTTTGAAACCAATCATTTGGCTCCAAAATTCGCACTGCTTTCAGCAATCAGCAGGGCAAAAACGGATTCTCTGGGTGCATATATAGATGCCCTGAAAGAACTTCAGGAAAAATATCCAGGTACACTTGAAGCGGAAAAAGCTGAAGAAATGCTGACTATTTTGGAAGAGAGTGAAAATAAGGTTTACGAAAAAGAAATCAATATCAGGGAATACACCCGCGAGATGGATGCATTACACTATGTACTTGTAGTTTACAACAGTAATAATATTAAAAGTACCGACCTGAGCCTGGCAATTTCACGATTCAACGAGCAAAAAAGCAGCTTAGAAAAGCTAAAAACAAATACTCTGATTCTTAGCCCCGAACAATCTATTATAGTTATAAAATATTTTGAGGGTGAGAAGAAAGTACGCAACTACTTCAACTCAATAAAAAAAGAGGAGGAAGCCTTTAAGAATTTCCCGGATAATTCACTGAGCTTTTACTTTATCACCGATATCAATTTCAATAAAGTAGTTATCAATCGGGAAATAAATTCTTACCTTGAATTTTTTGAAAAAAACTACAAAGATTAATACCAACTCAATAAATGGAGGACAACAACAACAAAGAAAACTCGCTTTATTCATTCAAGCTTAAATTCGCCTTCATTTTCTGGAGTCTTTTTATAATTGGGGTTGCTGCTATAATATTTTTGTTTTATCAATTATCATACTCCAATCTGCCTACATTTGAGGAGTTGGAAAATCCCAAAAATGCTCTCGCCTCTGAAGTATATTCTGCTGATGGTGTACTACTTGGAAAATATTATAGTGAAAACAGAAGTAATGCATATTTCGAGGAATTGCCTGAATCACTGGTAAACGCATTGATCGCCACAGAAGACATTCGATTTTTCAGACATTCAGGGATTGATCTAAGAGGCTTGGTAAGAGCTATTGCCGCTGGCGGAAAAAGAGGAGGGGGAAGTACAATTACACAGCAGTTGGCAAAAAACCTCTTTCACGACCGGCCTTCTTCAAAACTGGAAAGGGTGATTCAAAAACTAAAAGAATGGATTATCTCAGCACGTCTTGAGAAAAGCTATACAAAAAAAGAGATCCTCACCATGTATCTCAATACTGTAGAATTCAGTGACAATGCCTTTGGTATAAAGGCTGCATCCCTTACTTATTTCAGCAAACCTATCGACTCACTAAATGTAAGTGAATCTGCTGTATTGGTGGGGATGCTCAAAGCACCCTATGCCTTTAATCCCAGGATTCATCCTGAGCAATCTATGGACAGGCGAAACATTGTTTTGTATCAGATGAACAAATATGATTTTCTTTCTAATGAAGCCTACGATTCCCTTAAAACAAAACCAATAGCACTTGAATTTAAAGAAACAACCCACTCTGAAGGACTGGCTACTTACTTCAGGGAACATCTACGTTTGGAGCTCAAAAAATGGTGCAAAGCAAATCTAAAAGTAGACAGCACAAATTATGATTTATACAAAGATGGATTGAAGATATACACTACCATTGATTCCCGTCTGCAAAAAATTGCCGAAAATGTGGCTACAGAACACCTGAGTAAAATTCAAAAAGATTTTTTCGAACATTGGAAAGGACGAGATCCATGGAAAGACTTTCCAAATGAACTTGAAAAATCTATAAGAAATGCACCGCATTACAAAGCACTTGTTGCCAGAGGGCTTAGCCAGGATTCTATAAAAACCATACTCAATACCCCAAAGGAAATGACTATTTTTAGCTGGGAAGGGGAAAAAGATACAGTCATGACTCCTATTGACTCTATTCGCTATCACAGGATGTTTTTACAAACAGGTTTTATGGTAGCTGATCCGAAAACAGGAGCAATCAAAGCATGGGTAGGAGGTGCCAATTACAAGTACTATCAATACGATCATGTTTTGACAGAACGACAAATTGGATCTACTTTCAAACCATTTCTCTATGCTACAGCAATAGACAATGGTTATTCACCATGTTTTGAAGTATTAGATGTGCCGGTTACTTTCGAAAATTTTGACAATTGGCAGCCTGAAAATTCCGATGGGAAATTCAGTGGAGAAAAAATGACCCTTAAATACTGTCTTGCCAACTCTATAAATTCATGCTCTGCTTATCTCATAAAACAAATCGGTCCGCAACCTGTAATTAATTTAGTAAGGAAACTGGGTATTACAAGTCCAATTGACCCTTATCCATCAATATCCCTTGGAACACCAGGTATTTCAGTTATGGAAATGCTTGGCTCCTATACTGCTTTTGCAAACAAAGGTGTATATTCAAAACCAACTTATATTAGCCGTATTGAAGATAAAAATGGTAATCTGATACAGGAATTTACTTCTGAGCGTACAGAAGTGCTCAGTGAAGAAACAGCCTGGGTAATGGTGGAAATGCTTCGGGATGTAATTCAAAACGGTACAGGCAAAAGGGTTTGGCTACCTTCTTACCCTTATCAACTGAACTATCTGGATATAGGCGGAAAAACAGGAACTACACAAAACCATTCAGATGGTTGGTTTATGGGCATTACCCCCGATCTTATAGCCGGAACATGGGTCGGTGCTGAGGACCGCTTTGTCAGGTTTAGAAGTCTCAGAGAAGGTCAGGGGGCAAGTACTGCACTACCTATATGGGCAGGTTTTTTCAAAAAACTATATGAGAACGACACTTTATACACCAAGTTAGGTCTTGATCCCAATAAAAAATTTGAAAGTCCTGAAAGGAAATTAAATATCGAACTGGACTGTTCTAAATACCAAAATTCAGACCAGGAAAATTTTGACGAAAACAATTTCTACGGTAGTGAATTTGAATAAGGATTGACCTACAGAAGTTGTATGCAAGATGAGCCCCGAAGAATTCAAAAATCTAAATTTAAATATCCCTAATGATGCTGGTGTTTATCGCTACTACGATGAAGAAGACTGCCTATTGTATGTAGGTAAAGCAAAAAATCTCAAAAAAAGGGTGCGCTCTTATTTTGTCAATAAAAAATACGACAGTGCCAGAATCAAACTTTTAATAAGGAAAATAAGGCGAATAGAATTTTCAGTTACCAATACTGAAAAAGATGCATTATTACTTGAAAATAGCCTGATAAAATCCCATCAGCCCAAATACAATATCCAGCTCAAAGATGATAAGTCTTATCCTTATGTAGTTATAAAAAATGAACAATTTCCCCGCGTATTTCTAACCAGAAAAATAGTGAAAGACGGCTCGGAATATCTAGGCCCTTTTGCATCTGTTACTCAGGTTAGAACAGTTATGCAAGTTATTCGGCAACTCTACCCGCTGAGAACATGCTCATTGAATTTAAGCAAGGAAAATATTGAAAAAGAAAAATACAAAGTCTGCCTTGAATATCATATAGACAATTGTTTGGGCCCCTGTGAAGGACTGCAAAATGAAAGGGATTACAATAAATATATAGAGCAAATCAGGATGATCTTAAAAGGCAATATAGCTCCTGTAAAACGCTTTTTAAAAGAAGAAATGCAGACAGCAGCTGAGCAGCTTCAATTTGAAAAGGCTGAAAATATTAAAGAAAAGATCAGCTACCTTGAAAAATATCAAAGTAAATCAACTATTGTAAGTACATCAATCAGCGACTTAGATGTCTTCTCTTTTATTGAATATGACGAGCGGGCTTTTGTGAATTATATAAAAATCATCAATGGCTCAATTGTACTGACTAAAAATATTCTGTTAAAAAAAGGGCTTGATGAAAGTAAAGAAGAATTATTGCTTTTTGCCATTACACACCTAAGATCAGAATTCAAAAGCAGGTCAAAAGAAGTGATTGTTCCATTTGAGATTAAAATTGAAAATCCAGATTTCAAACAAGTTGTACCTGTAATTGGGGATAAGCACAAACTACTTCAACTTTCCAACAAAAATGCTGCTATTGAAAAACAGCAGTATATTGAAAGAAAAAACAAAAACAAGAAAAAGTATAAGGAGCGAACTACATTATTACAGCTTAAAGAGGACCTACGTCTTAAGCAGTACCCAAATAGAATTGAGTGTTTTGACAATTCCAATTTCCAAGGATCTAGCCCGGTTGCTTCCATGGTCTGTTTTATAAATGGCAAACCTGCAAAAAAAGAATACCGTCATTATAATATTAAAACAGTAACAGGACCTGACGATTTTGCTTCAATGAAAGAAATCGTTTACAGACGTTATAACAGGCTTTTAAAGGAACAAAAAGAATTGCCCCAATTGATCCTCATTGATGGCGGAAAAGGGCAGTTAAATGCTGCTGTAGAAGCTGTAAAGGAACTTGACTTGTATAAAACCATTCAGGTAGCTTCAATTGCAAAAAGATTAGAGGAAATTTACCTTCCAAATGATCCGGTTCCTCTTCACATAAGCAAGGCTTCAGCAAGCTTAAAATTATTGCAATACCTCAGAGATGAAGCCCATCGTTTTGCAATTACTTTTCACCGCAAAAAACAAAGTAAAAAATCGATGGAAACTGAGCTGGACCAGATCAAAGGAATAGGAAAAGAAACTGTTGAAAAATTATTGAAGGAATATCGATCCTATAAAAAAATAAAACGAGCTCCTAAAGAGGAACTCGTTTCATTAATTGGTCAGCGAAAAACTGAGCTATTAGTTCAGCACTTTAAAGATTAGTAAGACCATAGGTCATGTTCAAAATTAAAGATTTCGTACTTAATTTTATCAGCTTCTAAAAGTGCATCAACTCCTGCAGTGTAATCCTGAATTCTCCTATCCTGAACATTAGATTCTTTAATTATATAACTACTAAAAAATCGCATTTCAAAAAGATCCTCCCAGGAAACTGTAGTCGCATCATTGTGCCGGTTAAATACCCGGTATTGAGCCAATATTGGTCTTAATTCAGGATAATAGCACCAAAAAAGGACTTGGTCTCCACGATAATTGCCATTTTCATCAATTACCTCAATAATAGGAGCAAGACCGATAATGCGAACTACCATTGTAGAAGATTCCTCGTCAAATATCCAATCTTCTTTCAATCTGAATTTTTTGATTTTTTGCGGATCAAATTCAGGATTGGTAATTTCAATCTTCTCCTCAAAAGTGACCGGATCCATTACCCTAATGGTATCGGAAGACCCAACTCCCAAAGCAGCAACTTCTGATGGAGGTACTGGAGTTTGAAATTCGTCATCCAATTGATCATAGACAGTAATTGCACCTTCAATAGCATGATCTCTCAGGATATTAACTAAAAATTGTTTGGGATACCTGAATTTATGATTCATCTTTTCACGGGTATCAATTACTCTCCACACGCGTTTAGACCAAAACACATCTGCTTCACGAATATGATCATACTGAAGGATATCCCTTTGCTCTACAGTCACTTTATCATAAGCACCATCCCTAGGGGGTTCTTCGACTGTTTGTGCTAAAGCAGCATAACCACTAAGGGTAAATAAAACTGCTAATAGAAAATTTAAATACTTCATACTAATTATATTTTATATCAATTTAAACACAATACCCGGAAGCTTTCTGGTGATTCCATCAGGGCCTTTAGCTTTAATATCATCAAAGTAAAAGACATCACCGGGTTTGGCTCTATTTAAAAAGTCTAACATTTTTGGTGTAAAAGAAGGACCTGAAGCATCTGCTGTTACCAAATCTTGTCTTTTTGCTGCATAAGTCATTTCAAAACCAACTATATGAAAACGAATGTCAAAATCGAAATTCTTTAATTCAGCTATAACACCACGCTGTACTTTAAAAGTAGAAGCCTTTACATTTCCGCCTGTCATTCCGCCAATAACGGCAATCGGGTCAGGCACTCTTTTCATTCTAAACTCTTGGGCTCCCATATTCTTAACAGAACCATCGTCCAATACAACGGATACACTAACCTTTGTATTGCCAACTTTTTTGACTTTTGCGATATAATTTCCACCTGACCCTGTAATTGAGCCACCTTCAGTAAGCGAAGCTCTAACTCTATCAGCGGGAAATCCTGCTACAGAAATATCTACAGGGTTGTCAACTCCAATATAAAACACGTTCATTTTAGTAGGTGAAACTACAACGCTTGGTGGAGCAACCTGATATTCTAATTTGAAAGGGAACCAATCATATCCATCGCCCTGAGGTTGTTTCACTCTAATCACACCTTCTTTTTTCTTAACCCCAACTGAGCTTGCTGGAACTCTAAAATCCGCTATTCCACCACTAACCTCAACGGTTTCAAAACCAGGCTTCAATGGATTGTCCGGTACTTTAGTTGGTAAAGGATCACCTTTTTCCCATGTGACTTTAGCTGGATCAAATTCACCAATAAAAACTTCTGGATCTTGTGTACTGGAAAAAGCTGAAACAAAAATATCTGCCTGATATTCTTCACCTTGAAGCACATAAGAGGATGGTGCGATTACTTTTGCTGAAAGTGCATCAAACTTGTAGTCTTCCGCGCCAATTTTTCCAAGCAATTTTTCCAAGACCATCGATTCTGAACTTTTAGCATCACCCTGAATCTTAGTTAACAGCGTATAAACTGCTACAGTTGGTACGTGGTCAAACAAATATTCCTGCCATGATTTTTTACCCAGCCTTTTGGCAGCATCTTTATCATAATCTACACTAAGTGTAATTTGATTTGCCAAATTCTCTCTTTCTTCCTCTGTAAGAGAAGGTACATTTAGGACTGTTTCTTTCAATGCAAGAATTTTATCGTGCAGTTCCTTACCCTTTTTCTTATCGATCAAGATTCTGGTTGGTGTATCGTAGTCTTTATCGTTTTTCAACTTACCATCTACTTCTCCATCTACCCAGCCTCCTGTTTCTTTCACCAATTGCGCTTTTAAAGCAGAGATTTCAGAAACAAACTCATCTACACTGGCCTGTACTTTTTGGGCATCTTCTAAATACGCTTTAACCTTTTTAGGGTCATTTTTATAAGCGGCATCAAGGGCGCGCATTGTTGCCGCATTTTTATTGTCTAAAGCAGTATTACTGGTTTTCATACCGTTACTGACCAACTGAAAGGCATTCAGTACTTCGGCAGAAACATTTAGTGCCAGTAGTGCGACCAATACGATATACATCATATTGATCATTAACTGTCTCGGTTCCTTAGGAATTGACATTAGCTTCTCTGATTTTTAATGTTAATTAAAATAAAATTCTAAGCTCAACTTAAGAGTTGGCACGACTACCACCCATAGCTGAAAGCATATTTCCATACACTCCATTCAAGCTGCTTAGGTTTTGGTTCAGTGCTTTTAAATTTGAGGTAGTATCTGAAAGTTCTACTTCATAAATAGAGTTAAGAGAAGCTAAGTTCTTAGCTACAGATTCGATCTGCTCCTGATATGCTTTGAAATCCTCAGTAGTTTGTCCCAATGCAGTAACATTTGCAGTGGCAGTGGCATAAGCATTTTTCATTTCAACCAAAGCTTCTGAAGCTTCTTTAGTTTTTGCTGCGTAATCTGAAGTAGAAGCGGCAACATCTCCCAATTCAGAGATTTTTTCAGCTGTATCACCCAACTTACCCAGATTATTACCCAATCTTTCTATCAAACGTGTTTCTACATTGGCTTTCTCCAACATATCATTCAATTGATCGGTAACAGAAGGTTTATTAATAGGTTTTCCTTCATTGTGCATTTCATCTAAATGAGGTGGGGTTGTAACTCCTGGATAGAATTTTTCCCAGTACAAATCGGGATGTGGGGGAAGAATTCCAAGTAAGGCAAAGATAAAAGCCTCTGTTCCCAAGCCTACAATGAGCATAAGTCCTGCTCCTGGCCAGGACATAAGTTTGAACAAAGCCCCCATAATTACAACTGAAGCTCCTAAACCAATAATAAGATTTTTGATTTGTTGGCCTTTTGGAGATTCAAAAAAAACGACTAATCCTTTCATAATTTGCTAAACTTTTGTGGTGATTAAAAAAAATATTTTCGGTTACTTAAAATAATATTAATCATTGATAGACCTTCCGAGGAATGTGAGCACATTTCTGAATCCCACATATGACTTGGCAGAATCCTGATATTCAAAATTTCTTGTGCTTGTTTGCAAGAAATAGCCTATGTCTTTCCATGAGCCTCCGCGAACAACTTTGCGCTTCATAGTGATTTCATCATCTTCTGCTGCATCATATCTCACATCCGGATTCATATCATGAGCAAAGGAGTATGCATTTTCAAAGAAAGCTGTAGACGTCCATTCTGAAACATTTCCAGACATATTAAACAGGCCATAATCATTAGGCCAATAAGCATCAGCTCTAACAGTATAAAAACCGCCATCTTCAGGATAATTTCCCCTACCTGGTTTAAAGTTGGCCAATAAACAACCTTTAGAATTCCTAAGATAAGGGCCTCCCCATGGATAAGGAGCATTGGCTTTTCCTCCACGAGCTGCGTATTCCCACTCATGTTCAGTCGGTAACCTAAACGGGTCATTAATGACCTCACCTCTGGCTGCCCTGTAGTCTCCCCAAAACTTTGTTCTCCATGCTGAAAATGCATTGGCTTGATCCCATGTAACTCCAACTACAGGATAGTCGTCAAAGGCAGGGTGCCAGAAATAATTTCTTGTCATTGGTTCATTGTAAGAGTAGGAAAAATCTCTTACCCATACTAATGTATCGGGATAAACAGGTGTAGTACCTGACTTAAAAAATTCTGATCTGGGCTTACCTCTGTTTGAAACACGCGCAGCTTCTTTAATATCTAACCAGTAGTAATCAAACACAAATTTACTTACATCCATTTCGTGTTTGCCCCACATTTGTTCATTTTCAGGATAGTAAAGCCCCTCAAGAGATTCTTTGTACTCTTCATCATTGTAGTTGAAATCACTCATGAATTCCCAATTCACTTTTTCACCTTCTTCTCCTTCATTTTCTATGAAGTCACCGCCCATAGTAAAAGCGGTAATTGAGTCACGAACCCAATGAACAAATTGTCTGTATTCATTATTAGTGACTTCTGTATCATCCATAAAAAATCCTTGAATGGAGATAGATTTGGTTCTTTGAACCATAGAATAATTTACATCCTGACCACTTTGACCAATATGCAAATTACCAGAGGGAACATAAACCATACCATAAGGTATAACATTATTCCAACCCGGACGATCTTGTACTCCAATTAGTTGGCCATTGAAACCGGCACCACAGCCGCTAACTAATAACACTAAAAATAACCCAAAACTGAGAACTGTGCTTTTCATAATTGTTAATGTTTTACAACACGCTTTTTGTCTAAAGCCCGTAAAAATAGAATTATTTCAATAAAAATGAAAAATTGATTGATACAAGTTGAAAATTCATCTTTTAATTATAGAGTAAAGACCATTACATAAACCTTGGATTGTAAATAATCTTCCCTGACTGCATAAATTTACGAATATCGATCAAATATTTCACAAAAATTTCGTGAGAACCGCCATTTACATTTCTAATTTCAGAGATTCCCGCATCATAACTGTATCCTAATTTTAATTGTTTTGCAACTTTGAAACCTAAAAACGGAATAATTGACTCTTTAGTATTTACACTGGTACCTCTAAATGCCATTCCAAGCCAAAGCTTTTGTTTAAAATAAACTGTAAGGTTATACAACCCCTGATAATTATTGAAATCCGAAAGTACTAAAACATTTGGTTGTAAGTCAAAGTTTTTTGAGATTTTTATTAAATACCCTCCATGTACAGCTAAGTATCGACTGGATCGAATGTTAATATCATGCCCTCTGTCAGTAAAACTATGGGCACTCCCCAATAAATTATTTACAGCTACTCCGGCATACCATTTTTCATTATTCAAATAAACCCCAACATTCATATCCCCACTTATTGAGCTGACAAAGTTTTCGGGAATATAATCATCATTGTGCGTGAAAATTTCGCGATATTCTCCTTCAGGCGCTCTCAATTCTCTTCCGTCAATTTGTTTTTGAACAATTCCTCCACTTAATCCAAAGGCTAAGTTTGCGAATTTGAGAGGTGTTCTCCATGCATAAGCAAATTGAATGTAATTATTTTTTTCAGCCCCCAACCTATCGTGCATAAAGAACAACCCTAAGTTAGACTGAAGTCGATTTATTGGCGATTGTGCAGCTATAGCAAGCGTTTTTGGCTGGCCTTGAATGCCTGACCATTGGCTTCTGTATAGCGCATCTATTTCTATCGCATCATTTGAGCCTGTAACAGCCGGATTATAAAGCATGCCCTGAAAGGGAAATTGGCTGAAATGAGGAAAATTCTGTCCAAACCCCTGGTAGAAACAAGTAGAGAGTATTAATAAAGCAAACGTGAAACGTGACATTGTTTAGTTCTTGAGCATAAATATACTGAAAGTCTAAGGCTAACCCAAACAAAAACATTTGGTTGAATTATGGTTCAGACACTTAACATTACTCAACTGTGATAATAAAAGTTTCTTGATATCGGTATTAACCTGAGCTCAATAATTATTTAAGAGCTCAGAAATTCACTAAAATGCAATAGGCAAGGCGCATTTGAGAAGGTCTATCGGGATAAACCGAGCAAATGCAACGCAGCAAATTGTGTTTTATGGATTTCAAATACCAGAAAACAGCAATCTTCTTCCCGGAAATACCTCAAAATAGCCCGCTATTCCATCAGTATTTCCAGTCGAATCCCACTGTTTTCAGGTATTCTGAGCAATAAATAATTTCCGAACTCAGGTTATTATTCCAAATCAGCTTCAAAACTGAAAGAGTCGATAGTTTATTTTATTATTCAAAGAATTTTACTCTGCAAAATGCTGATTACTATTTGTTGTACTTATCCAAGTACTTTTGAACTGCCATAGTCATAGAGGGCACTCCAGGAGCCGGTGCTTTTATGTTTACGCTAAGCCCATAATCTTCCATAGCTTGAGCAGTAGTATCGCCAAATGCACCGAGCTTTGTGTTGTTTTGTTTGAAATCAGGGAAATTTTCAAACAATGATTTCAAACCGTGTGGGCTGAAAAACAAAATTATATCATAAAAAATATTTTCCAGATCAGATAAATCACTGCTTACCGTTTTATACATAACTGCCGGCTTAAAATCAAAGCCTTTTTCTTCAAGAAAATCTGGCAAGGCACTGTTTGACACATTGGAACAAGGTAAAAGAAACTTTTCATTTTCCTTGTGCTTCATCAATATTTCCCTGAGGTCTTCTTCTCTACCACTTCCAAAAAACACCTTGCGTTTGCGGTATTGAATATACTTCTGAAGGTAGAGTGCGATTGCTTCTGATTTACAAAAATATTTTGTCTCCTGCGACATTTTTACGCGCATGCTTTCACAAATAGAAAAGAAATAATCCATAGAGTTTCTACTTGTGAAAATCACTGCAGAATAATCATTCAATACAATTCTCGATTTCCTGAATTCTTTTGTAGATACTCCTTCTACCTGTATAAATTTCCGAAAATCCACCTTGATATTGTACTTCTTAGCAATATCGTAGTAGGGCGATTTCCCATTCTCAGGCTCAGGTTGTGAGATGAGCATCGACTTTATTTTACCTTTTGACTTTGACATACGGTATGAAACTTCTCAATTTTTGCTTACTTAGAAAAACGCATTCATAAACTTCACCAGCAACAATACCGGTACAATTTCAAGGGTGCAAATATACAGAAAAAAATGTACTTTGTTTTCAATGATTTGTCGCTGACTTATGTTAATACCTCTCATTATCAGAAAAAGGAAGAACAGTATAAATATTGTTAAAACAGAGAAAAAAAGCACTGTGGGAATATCTTGACTACTGTAATAAAGCAATAAGTTGAGGGGTATAAACACTACACCGAGCATTCTCATAATTCCAAAAAACACAAATTGAAAAAACTGAGCTATTTGTTCAACTGGGAAAACAAGAGCTGTAAGCAGATATTGCAAATATTTAAGCAAGTATAGTAAACTGATAAAAAGCACAATAAGACAGAATAGCGCGAAATGGTTTAGAAGCGGCTCATAATTATAATAATCCATTGCATTGATGCTCAAAAGTCCAAGTGATAATATAAAATTTATATTGAGCAGAATTTTAAAAAGCGAACCCTCTCCTCTCTCTTCTCTATACTGATAAGCTGCAAGATTAAGATTTGAAAATGATTTAAAAGCAGTTTCAATATTTTTTGAAAAAAAAGTTTTAACCAATGCCAAAAGCAGTAATTGAAATAAAATGATGTAAAAAAACCAGGACTTTCTTCTGTCTTCCTGTTTTTTAATTATTTCCACTTCGCTTTCTTCAAGTGCTTGTTGTGGAAACAAAGAATCTTCAAATGCACAAGAATCAATTATAGCTACAGAAGTTGAATCTGGATTTAGTTCAGCAATAGTCGAACCCTGTGCTACTAAGGAGAAAGCAGCACACAGCATCAATAGCAGTATTTTATTTTTTTTTAAAAGCACTAAAAATAATTGATGTAACCAAAGTGTATTTTTGCCGATCTGAAATCTATTTTATTTTGCTGCTGCCTTCCAAGTGCATAACTCACATTAAACAAGCCCACACCTGTTTCAAAACTCAAACCAGCTCCAAACCCAAATGGAAAATCACTGGTAAAGGAATCTTTGAGTCTCTGTTCCACATACGCTCCATCAAAAAACAAACTGAAGTACGAATTTACGGAAAGTAAAAACCGATATTCTAATGTGAGCACATTGTATAGAGAAGTAAATAAATCTTCTTCATCAAACCCTCTTAAAATCTTTGTACCGCCAATTCTAAATAATTCACTGATGAAAAGGTTTTCTCCATAAATTGCGGCTCCGCGGACAGCCGTTTTCACAGTTGATCTGCCCCCGATAGGCCAGTATTTCTCAAGTATATAATGCGCTTTGAGTTGCAGCCTGTTGTCACTCAAGCTATCATATAAATGCTCTAATGTTTCTCCCGGATTTTCGGGATCTGAAATTTGTGCTATAGTAAGATTTTTCTTTACGCGCTTGGTACCGGCTGCTCCACTTAGTTCGAATACCCATCCACTTGTTGGGTTAATCCGGTAATTTAAATTTTCAAAATGATATTTTGCTCCATAAAATGAATTGCGCACATCTACATTGGGTGGCAAACTGCGATTGCTCTTAATTAAATTAGTGTCAACTTTTATGAGGTTTGTAATTTGCCCATTATAAAATCCTTCAAAATAATTCCGACCATCCAACAAATAGCGAACTCCCAGCGTGTATTGAATATCTATATATTGTGTATCTCTTTTGTAGAGCTCCATTTCAAAATTAGTCCCCAGCGGCAAACCCAAAACATAAGGATATTCAAAACCCACTTCTAAATTCTGAGTAGCATCCTGAAGCTTCTGCCAGTTGAGGCGGATTACTTTGCCTGTGCCAAATGGATTTTCCAGGTAAATATTGGCTTCTCCGGTAATCAATAAGCGTCCGGTAACTTCATTATTCGGTAAGAAACCAACCAGAAAATCGAATTGACTGGCTTTTCTATTGCGCAAATGCAAGATTATTCTCGCTTTTTCTCCTACAAATAAAACCTCTGGGCTTTCAGTCTCTTCCAAAAAAGTCAGGTCTCTGATCCGCTTTGAAATTTTTCTTATAGCAGATTCATCATAGGGCTCTCCTGGTTTTATGCCAAGGTAGTTGTACAAATAACCTTTTTCAATTTTGACATCTTCCCCCTTTATTGTCAAAGTGTCAAAATATATCAAATCTTTTTTATTTACCTGTAAACTTGCTTCAACATTGTTGTCCTGCATAGCTAAACTATCAAGACGCAACTGTGCAAAGGGGTATCCGTTGTTTTCATAATATGCCAAAACCTGCCTGAGCAGCCGCTCCAACTGATCATAACGAAATGGTTTTTCCCTGTAAAATTTTTCCTTGTAGGAAACCTGACTTAATACCTGCTCATCCAGATTGCCAGGCCTCAAAAGCAGCCATTCAAATTTTTGACCGATATACAAATAAGCGGTCAACTCGTTTCCTTCCTTTACTACAGAGTCTATTGAGGCTCCGGCAAAACCCTTTCCGCGCAACTCTATCAATATTTTCTCTAGTTCCTGATTGGCTTGTAGCGGATCGGAAAGCTTTTCTTTGAATTTTAATTTGCCAATATCTTCTGCACTTTCGGGAATATTCAGTTGTAGAATATAGTGCTTTACTTTCTGCTCTTCATCATCCTGGGCAAAAGCAAGAGAAAACTGTATTAAAAGAAAAAAGGGGAGAATAAAACGCATAATTTTGCTAAAACTTGACAATACACAAAGCTGAAAACGAACTTTATACAAAATCCTTATAAATTGGACGCAGGCATCTATATTCATATTCCTTTTTGCAAACAAGCCTGTCATTATTGTAATTTTCATTTTAGCACTTCGCTCAAAAATAAGACAGCATTATTAGATGCTATTGCCTGTGAAATTGATTTGAGAAAAATCGAATGGCAAAATACACAGTTCAAAAGTATTTACATAGGGGGAGGAACACCTTCACTACTCAACAATTTAGAATTAAAACAATTATTCGGCAAAATTAAGCGCAATTTCCATGTGAGTGAAAATGCAGAAATCACACTGGAAGCCAATCCGGATGATTTAAATAAAAAATACCTTGAGGAGCTAAAAGACACAGGTATAAACAGGCTGAGTATTGGCATTCAATCATTCAGAGATCGGGATCTGATATATATGAACAGGGCGCATAATGCCAAAGAAGCGCTTGATGTTGTGTGGTTGGCAAAAAAAGCCGGGTTTGAACAAATCAGTATAGATTTGATCTATGGAGTTCCGGGGATGAGCGAAAGTGCCTGGCTCGAGAATTTAGAACATGCTGCGGCAATGCCAATCAATCATATTTCCTGTTATGCGCTCACATTAGAACCCAATACTGCTTTAAATCACTTTGTGAAAAGTGGCAAATCTCCTGCACCTGACGAAGCACTTGCATCAAAACATTTTGAATTATTGACTGAAAAAGTTGCAGAAAAAAACTGGGACCATTACGAAATTTCGAATATAGCTATCGATGGCCAGAGGGCAATTCACAACAGCAGCTACTGGAATGGCACTCCATATTTTGGGCTTGGACCCGCTGCTCATTCCTATGACGGGAAAAATAAACGCTTCTGGAATATTTCCAATAATTCAAAATATATCAAAGGCATAAAAACGGGTAGCGGGTTTTGGAAGGGCGAAACCCTGAGCAATACTGACCGCTTCAATGAAAAACTAATGACCGGTTTACGGCAAAAGGAAGGAATAAACTATGAGGAACTCAATGCTTTGTTTAAGGATAATAAACAAAAACAGCTATTTCTGAGCAATCTTTATAAACTTGGCGAAAAAGAATTGTTAGAAAAAAAAGACAATAGATGGACACTTACAAAAAAGAGCTTGTTCCTGGCCGATCATGTAGTCAGTGAATTGTTTTTGGTTTAACCGGAATATGCAATTACTTTTCAATTGCATAATGCGGGTTTAGCTTTCTTGCACATATTTCTTCAGCCACCTAATACCCTTTTCCCGATCCAAAAAAAGCCGAATATTCATTTTGGTGTTTTGCACAAAGTTGATCACCAAATTGCCAAATATCCTACTTACAAGTGAATCTACAATAATTGCAATTGCAGGAGTGCCGAGTTCATCATCTGCTTTCAATACATATTTTTGTGCTTCAAGTGTAGCGCCCTTTCCTTTTGTAGCATCTGCCAATATCGGGTAAGGGTAATCGCCAATATGTTTCAACCTTAATTCAAAAGTCTCTTTTGCCTGTTTAAGATCAATAATTTCTTTTGCTATATGCTCTGAGATCAATATTCCTTCCCGCACTTCCATTTTTAATATATCATTTTCAAACTGCTTCATATTGATTTGAATATCATATCTAAAATTGCTTAAAATTACAGCGCTCAAATTTGCAGATAATTACATCAAAAACACAGCGATCCAACTTAAAATTATCTTTTGTTAAAATGAATCACCTTTTTGGAAAAATTGACACATCCGGAAAAACAGAAAATTCCATGCTCATCTAAGACTTTCATGCAGATAAATGAAGCAATAATCATTTATCCAGGCTGTCTGTAAAGTTTTGATTTAAACCAAGACGGGTTAACTTTGCCTTTCTTATTTAAACTTACAAGAAATGTCTCAAGAATTTACAGAACAAGAAAGGTATAGAAGAGAAGCCTTAGAAGAAATAAAAAAGCTTGGAATCAATCCATATCCGGCTGAATTATTCCCGGTAAACGCCACTGCCAAAGCCCTTAAATCCAATTATGAGGAAGGAAAAGAAGTTGTGCTTGCCGGAAGATTAATGGCGCGCAGAATTATGGGAAAAGCCTCTTTTGCTGAATTGAAAGACCATTCAGGTAGAATTCAGCTTTATGTAACCCGAGATGAAATTTGCCCTGATGAAGATAAAACCCTTTACAATACTGTTTTCAAAAAATTACTGGACATTGGTGATTTCATTGGCATAGAGGGCTATATGTTCAAAACAAAAGTGGGCGAAATAAGTGTGCATGTTACAAGCCTAAAAGTATTGAGCAAATCACTTCGCCCCCTACCAATTGTAAAAATAGATGATGAAGGAAATGTACACGATGCATTTACAGATCCTGAACTCAGGTTTAGAAGGCGCTATGTTGACTTAATTGTGAATGAAGGAGTGAAAGATATTTTCATCAAGCGCACAAAGCTTATGAACAGCATGCGCAATTTCTTCAATGAAAGGGGCTACCTCGAAGTAGAAACCCCTATTCTACAGGCCATTCCCGGTGGTGCTGCTGCCAGGCCATTTATTACGCATCACAATGCACTTGATATGCCACTTTACCTGAGAATTGCCAATGAGCTTTATCTCAAAAGGTTGATTGTAGGTGGCTTTGACGGAGTTTATGAATTTTCCAAAGATTTCAGAAATGAAGGTATGGACCGCAGCCACAATCCGGAATTTACGGTTATGGAAATTTATGTGGCCTATAAAGATTATCTCTGGATGATGGAGTTTAC
This sequence comes from Chitinophagales bacterium, assembly GCA_040877935.1. NCBI lineage: Bacteria > Pseudomonadati > Bacteroidota > Chitinophagia > Chitinophagales > Chitinophagales bacterium. The sequence goes on along the minus strand of JBBDNB010000045.1, from coordinate 30,069 downwards.
CGAGCAGTTGATTGAGAAGATTGCATTGGATCTACACGGTGAAACAAAAGTGAAAATTGGGACGAATGAAATTGACTTTAAAGCACCCTATCCCCGTGTAACCATGCAGGAAGCTATTGAAAAATATACCGGTATTGATATTCGCGGGAAAAGTGAAGATGAGTTGCGAAACATTTGCCACGACTTAAAAATTGATGTTGATGAAAGCATGGGGAAAGGCAAACTCATTGATGAACTGTTTAGTGAAAAATGTGAAAGGCATTTTATTCAACCCACATTTATTATTGACTACCCAGTAGAAATGTCTCCCTTGTGTAAAAAGCATAGAACAAACCCTGAATTGACGGAGCGCTTTGAATTAATGATCAACGGAGGTGAAATTGCCAATGCCTATACCGAATTGAACGACCCAATTGATCAAAGAGAGCGATTTGAGGAGCAAATGCAACTTTCTAAAAAGGGTGATGACGAAGCTATGTTCATCGATCAGGATTTTTTAAGAGCACTGGAATACGGAATGCCCCCCACATCAGGAATGGGTATTGGAATAGATCGGCTCACTATGCTTATGACCAATAAAAGCAGCATTCAGGAAGTGCTTTTCTTTCCGCAAATGCGACCAGAGCAGGTTAAAAGTAAAGCGGAGTAATATTATACATTTTTATTGATTTTAAGCTTGAAATGTTTAATTTCATAGTTAAATCAATAAAGCATTCTAAAAATGTATAGAAGTGTATTAGGTTTCTTGTTTCTATTTCTTGCCTTGAACCTTTCTAAACTTACTGCTCAATGCATCACTAATGTTGATTTCAACAACTGGAATCAGGCAGGTGACCCTGCTAATGGAAACTGGACTGTACAATCCGGTGGTAGCCAAATATATCAATCTATAAATGGCCAACCCACTTATTTTCTAAGTTCATTTGATCTAATAAATGTTGAAATTACCGGACAATTCAGAACCGATAATGGCGATGATGATTTTATGGGCTTCGTAATTGGATTCAATGATCCTATAGGAAACAACACAGACCACGATTATATCCTCTTTGACTGGAAAGGAGTTGCCCAGACCTACCTTGGAAACCATGCTCCTACTGGAATGACACTTTCAAGGGTTCAAGGGAATATACCTGTATCGGTCCCAGTTTATGCACAGTATTTTTGGGGCCATGCCAATTCTATTCCGCCACTTGAAGTATTAGACACCCATTATGGAGCCGGATTGGGTTGGGTACAGGGTGTTGATCATGATTTTCGTTGTATTTACACACCTACCAACATCAAAATATTTGTAGATGGAAACTTGATATTCGATGTAGATGATTGTTTCAAGGCCGGAAGATTTGGTTTTTATAATTACTCTCAACCCCAGGTAACCTATACTGATTTTACATATGAACTCGCTACTGCTTTTCAGATAGAAGAACAAAATATATGTCTTGTAGATTCTGCTTCGTTTATATTTATTGATGCATGTGCTGCAAATTTCAACTTTAACTTAATAGATGAAATGGAATGGGATTTTGGAGACGGTAATAGCTATACCAATTCTAACCCTGATGCGCAAAATATCAATCCAAAGCATTTATATACAGCCCCCGGCAATTATCAAGTAACACTTACCACAACTGACCACCTTGGTTGTCAAGACATTGCTATAGAAAACATTACTGTTTACGAGCATCCTGATGTACAATTATCGGTTCCGGATGTATGCTTTAATGAAGATTCTGAATTTGAAAATTTAACTACTCCAGGAGACGGGAACATAAACCAATGGAATTGGGACAGGGGCAATAACACTACAAGTAATGACTTTGATTTTAATTATCAATATCCGGATTCAGGCACTTATCAAATCGAATTGATAGCTATTGATGACAATGGCTGTAGTGACACCAACTCAATATCCCATAGTGTTTTTGCTTTACCACAGGCTACAATCCAGGCATATGATCTCACTTGTTTTGAAAGCAATGATGGGGAAATTCACCCGCAAATAACAGGTGGTACAACACCATACACTTATGATTGGAGCAATAGTACCAATGATTCTATAGCTGATAATCTTGCCGAAGGAAATTATACTTTGACAATAGAGGATCAAAATACTTGCATTGATATAATTTCAAATACAGTAAATCAGCCCGCACCACTTGAAATTGAAGTAGAGCTTTCGGATTATAATGGTTTTGAAATAGCTTGTTTTGGAGAAGAAAACGGAGAAATCACACTTATTACTACGGGCGGGACTCCTCCTTATCAATACGATTGGAATAGCGGGCAATTTACCGACAGTACACTCAGCAATCTGGAAGCAGGAAGCTACGCAATGGTACTTACAGATTCTAATAATTGCCAATTGGATTCAATTATCACACTTAATGAACCAAACCAATTGCTTGCTATATCAACAATTTCACAATACAATGGTGGATGGAATGTTTCCTGCGCCACTTCTACTGATGGTAATATTGATATTACTCCACAAGGTGGAGTACAAGCTTACAATTTCAACTGGAACAATGGAAGTTTCAATACTGAAGACCTAAGCAATCTTGCCGCAGGATCTTATAGCCTGGAAATAACGGATCAAAACAATTGCGTGTTCTACGATACTTTTGAGCTCGTAGCTCCCGATACACTATCAGGACAATTAAGTGCTTTTGAACACAATGGCGGCTGGGGAGTTTCCTGTAATGGTGCTTCTGACGGAAGCATTAGCGCAGATATAGGCGGAGGTACAGCTCCTTATGATTTCAATTGGTCAAACAATGCAGGAAATACTGACAATATCGACAACCTTTCTGCCGGAATTTATCAATTAAGTATAGAAGATGGCAATGGTTGTGAAATTATTGATTCCATAGAGATCACCGAACCAGATGAACTGACAGCAAGCCTGAGCAAAGAAGATGTGGTATGCTATCGAGAAGAAAACGGGATTTTAGATTTGGTTCTGAATGGTGGTACAGAACCTTATAGCATTAACTGGTCAGACAGTGTGAGCGATGAATTAGTGAGAACCGGAGTAGATACAGGATTTTACGAAGTCAATATAGTGGATGCCAATAATTGTGAAACAAGTGCCAATGCTACAATTAGCGAACCTGATTCACTCGGCCTGCTTATCCAACAAGATACCATTGAAATAATTTATGGTGGTATTGCTGAAATAGAAGCACAATTTCATGAAAATGGAAGAGAAAACCTTCTTTCGTGGTCACCTCATAGAGATTTAAATTGCTCTGATTGCTCTGAAGTAAAAGCCACTCCTGTAGAAAACACATTATATGTACTTGAACTGTTCGACAATCAAGGGTGTAGCGTACTGGACAGTGTACTTGTTTTGGTAAAAGAAAAAATCCTGTATCAGCCAACTGCCTTCACACCTGATGGTGATGGCACAAATGATTTCTTTACTATTTATTCTTCAGGTATCAGAAACTTTAAAATGCGCGTATTCACGCGCTGGGGCGAACTGATCTATTTAACTGAAGATATTGAAAGCGGTTGGGATGGGGCCGGAATTAACGGTGATATTATGCCTCAAGGAGTATATGTTTATACTGCACAATTGATTTATTATGATGGTGAAGTGGAAAAAATAAAAGGCTCTGTTACTTTGCTCCGCTAGAATAGATTACTGATTCACTAGCCCCTTTTTCACAGCATACATGATCAGTTCTGAAGGTTTTTTCAAACCGAGTTTTTTCAGGATATTTTTCCGGTGGGTATTGATGGTATGCACACTGCGCGATAGATTGTCTGCAATTTGCTGCGTAGTATAGCCTTCTGCGATCAGGCGAATGACTTCAATTTCCCTGTCGGTTAAAACCAGTGGTTCACAGTTTTGAGGCAATTTTTTCTCTAAAATGGAATCCACTACTTTTCCGCAAAAAAACTTCTCCCCTTTTGAGGAAGCAAATACCGCGCTGATAATTTCCTCTTCGCTACACTCTTTCAGGATAAATCCCTGTACGCCTTTGTTCAGCACATTGAGCACATCATCTTTAAAAGTATTGTTGGTAATGATGACCACATTTGTCTCGGGAGAAAAAGCATGAATTGTAGCCAAATCGTCTACTTTAAAATGCTCTGTTTCAAAAATATCTATGATGATTACAGCAGGTTTCTGCTTGCGTACATATTTGATCAATTGTTCTGAACAATCAACCTCGCCTATGATATGAAATTCCGCCTGCGAAGAAAGTAAATTCTGCAAGCCCCTTCTGATTAAAAGGTTATTATCTGCAACTAAAATTTCAATTTTTTTCAAACCTTCCTTATTTAGAAAGGTTCTAAATTAATCATTTTTTCTGACTAATTTCAAAACCGTTGGATCACTTTAATTTGATGCCCTTTCAAATATTTCTTGGCATTCTCCAAATCTTCAGTAAATCCAAGGATAAAACCTCCGCCACCAGAGCCGCAGAGCTTAAGATAATATGCACCTGTATCCAGCCCCTCTTTCCACAAGCGGTGAAAAATATGTGGAATCATGGGCGTTAGGTTTTCTATTAAAAACTTGGAAAGAAAATACAAGTTGTAAAAAAGTGCTTTTGTTTCACCTTTCAAAAATCCCCTGATACAATTGTCATTGTAAGGGATGAAATCTGCTTTGCATTTTTCCAAGAAATCTTTTTCCTTACACCTTTCCATAAAATATTTTACCAGGGGTTGGGTTTTTCCGGGCGTACCTGAATCAAGCAAAAAGATGGCTCCGCGGCCTTCTTTTTGATCTTTTGGCAAACTTACCGTATCAATATCATTTTTAGATTCAATCAGTACAGGCATATTGATATAGCATATCAATGGATCCATACCTGAACTTGTACCGTGAAAATAGGATTCCATTTGGGCAAAAATGATTTTCAACTCTTTAAGCTTCTTTTTTTTGAGCTCCTGTGGTTGCAGCTTATCTTTAGCATAGCGGTCGTATATAGCTGCACAAAGCGCTCCCGAACTACCCACACCAAAACCCTGTGGAATAGTAGATTCAAAAAACATACCGCTGTCCAGATCATCCTTCATTCTCTTGAGGTCAAACTGCACATTGAGCCCAGCTTTTTCCTGTAGATTTTCAAGATGGGTAGCATATTTCCTCAAATTCTCATTGGAGGCTTTGATTTTTTCCTCATCGGGCTTAACACTGTGCTCCCTGAAAGAGAGTTTACCATTGAAACTTTCAAATGGAATTGACAAACCCATCGCATCCTGGATAATACCGTATTCACCGAACAACAAAATTTTCGAATGAAAGGCATTCTCAATCAAATTTTTATTAATATCCATATTTCAAATTTAAAGGACCATTACCGATTTTATCGGAAATCCAATAATTGTTTTCACAATATACTACAAGTTCTTCATTAATGTAAACTTCCACCTCTTTCTCAATGCTTTCAGGGTAAAGCAAATGCACATTGGGGCCGGCATCCAGCGTGAAATAAAGCGGCCAGTTTTCTTTTGCTCTTTTCTCCCAAATCGCCCTGATAACAGCTATTGTATTTGGTTCCATCAGTAAATAAGGTGTAGCAGAACTCATCATCATAGCATGCAGACTTAGCGCTTCCTGCTCAACAATTTGCCCAAATCTAGTCCAGTCATCAGTTTGAATAACATTTAAAAGCTTTGCAAGGTTATCTTTTGCATGAGTGAAACGCGATTCAGCGTACGCATGTCCATCCATCAAGGCATGTCCGGCTGTACTAGACACCGGTTTTTTTCCCTTACTTATAATTAAAATGGAATCCTTAATTTTTGAAAAAGCTGGATTTACATTATCATTTACCACAACAGCATATTGATCAGAACTTCCGGGAATGCTTTCTGTCTTTCCCCAAAGTGCCATATTTCCATATACCGAGCGACATGCACTTCCTGAACCCAGGCGGGCAATATGCGATGCGCGCTGCATAAAATTACCTTTCAATAAACCCAACTCCTCCTCCATACTCACCAGGCAAAGTGCCAATGCTCCCATTCCTGATGCAGAACTTGCAATACCTGAAGAATGCGGAAAAGAATTCTCACTTTCCAGTTTTAATTCAAAATCCTTTAAAAAAGGCATTTCTTCAAAAGAAAGTGATTTTAAAAATTTTTCGATACGGGAGCTGAAGGCAGGATTTTCCTTTCCTTCAAATAAAAACCTAAGGCCACTGCCAGGCTTGTATGCCAATGTAGTTATAGTATGGGCTGTATCTAATGTAATACTCAAAGAAGGGTTGGCGGGCAATTGATTTCCATGCTTACCCCAGTATTTTATCAAGGCTATATTTGAAGGACATTGCCATCTAAAGCCACCTGCCTGTGTCATCCGCGCTGATTTGAAGCTGCAAAGATAATATCTTTATAAGGAATGATAGACTTAAATCCTTTTTCGGTAAAATAATTGATGGTTTCCAGCTCACTTTTGTTGGAAGTGGCCAGCACAAAATCTCCGCCCCAGGCCCCCAGTGACTTGATACTTCCCCAATAATCAGAGAAATACAAGGCTTTTGCAAACTGCAAATTCAGGTGATCTGAAATAATTTGCTCGTGTTCGTCTATTAAATTTTCAAATGCCTTTAAAGTTTCTGCTTCTGTGAAAGCCTTTGAAATTTCACTAATCCGGTCAATAGCTTCCTTGCCCATTTTTCTTTTTTTATAAAGGCGAATGCCCTCGCGGCTGTCTTTCTTTTGATTCAGATAAACAAAAAACAATTGCTCTTTGAAGGGAGGGTCAAAGGGAGCAGCTTCAACCAGGTTTTCACCTGATCTTTTTTGAAAAAATATGGGCCCGTCTGCCACGGCAGCAGCAAGGTCATAGCCGGAACCACCAAAACTCAATTCCAACAACTGATAAGGATCTACACCCGCCCACTGTGCAAAAGAAGCAATAAGCGTTGAACTGCTTCCCAAACCCCATTCCAGCGGAAATTCCAAAAAGGTATGTACCACATAACCTTTTTCTTCCTTTAAAAAACCGGGATTGAGTTTCCGTGCAGATTTAAGAATGTCCTGCAATCGCAAGGCGCGATGGTCTTCTTCTCCAATAATCTCAAGATCGGGCAGTGAAAAGATGATCTTCAACCACACTTTTTTGTTGGGATGGTGACTTATCCAGGTAAGCGTAGGTTGCGGCAAATCGGAATCCAGCACTTCCAAAATCTGTCCCTGTATAGTTGGCAAAGCAAGTGCCCGAGCTCCATCCAACACCACATACTCCCCACTGAGCAACAATTTACCGTGGGCATAAAATCTGCGTTTTTTTACATCCATTGCCTTTCAGGAATTGCTTCTTACGGAAATAAGAAAATTGCGCACCGCAGGGTAAGAAACCACATTATCAGTGAAATATTTTTTGGCAGCTTCTACTTCTTCAAAGGAAGCATCCATAGTTTTCAGAATATTGAGTAAATGCATTTTCATATGTCCTTTCTGAATGCCATCGGTAACCAGCGATTTTATGGCTGAAAAATTATTGGCTAATCCGGCAGTAGCTGCTATCATCATCAACTTTTCGGCATTGGGATTTCCCAACATATTCATGGCGCGTTTCACCAGCGGGTGCAAATTGGTCAAACCACCAACCGTGCCCACAGAAAGCGGCACTTCCAAAGAATAAGTAAATATGTTTCCATTGATATCTGCATGGGAAAGACAGCTGTATTTTCCATTTCTTGCTGCATAGGTATGCCCACAGGCTTCCACTGCCCTGAAATCATTTCCTGTGGCCAAAATCACGGAATCGATTCCGTTGAAAATACCTTTGTTGTGCGTAGTTGCCCGGTATGGATCTACTTCCGCAATTTTTACGGCACGCACCACCCTGTCGGCAAATTCACGTCCGCCCATTCCGGGTACAGCATCCACCAATTCTTCCAAAGTACAGGAAGCGCTTACTCGAACTATACAATCGGGCGTGTAATTAGACAAAATTGACATCACCACATCTACGACAGGTTCTTTATAAATATCAAAAGGAGCAAATTCACCCGCTTCAGCCCTCATGACTTCGGCAAATTTTTCCAGGCAGGAATTGATAAAATTAGCACCCATGGAATCGCAGGTATTAAAGGAAGCCCTAAGCTGATAATAATTCTCCAGGTCATTGGTTTTGTCAATCAACTCAATATCCAAAATTCCACCACCGCGCTTTTTCATATTGCGGGTAATAGAATGCGTATCCCTAATCAATTTGGGTTTGAGCATTTTGAAAAATTCCTGCAAAATGGCTTTGTCACCGGAATACATAAAATGCACCTGCCCGATTTTTTGTATATCGAGCACTTCTGCATGAAAACCACCTTTGTCGCGCCAAAATTTAGCTGACTTTGAAGCAGCTGCTACCACAGAACTTTCCTCAATCACCATAGGCAAAGTATATACTTCATTATTGATCAGGAAATTAGGTGCTACACCAAAAGGCATATAGTAATTGGTCAGTGTATTTTCACTGAATTCATCGTAGAGCTTTTGTTGACTGGGATCTTTGTGCCAATAATTCTCAAATTCTTTAAAAACCTGCTGATCTCCATCAAAATACTGCTTGACGATCCAATTGATTTTTTCTGTTTTGGACAATTTGGAAAAGCCCTCTACAAATTGTTGTGCTTTGGTTTTAGAATCCATTGCTATGGTCTGTTGGTTTTTATTTGCAAAAATGCCTTGGCCATTTTCAGGCCTTCTATTTGTTGCTTTACAAAGTTGCTTAAACTTTTATAATCTTCCCTGGCATGTTTTAAAAAAGCAGAACCCTGGCCATAAACTGCATTCTGATTCAGCAGCTTAATAAGGTAATAGCCTTCTAAAAAGTTTTTCACTCCACCGGAAACAATCACTTCCTTGCATTGTACAGCGGAACCGAGTTCTCGATTGATTTCATTTACCATCAAACACATTTCTTCTGCTGTATGGCCAATGTTAGTCCAGGCTTCAAACTGGCTGGAGTTTTCATTTGATCCCCTCAATAACTCTAGTTTGGAGAAATTAGTACCTCCGCTTGCTGCAAAATCTATGGCCGCCAGGGGCAATTGCATCAGTGCTTTCAGGCTGTTGTAGCCCATGCCCTGCCCCACTTCCTTTACAATAATGGGGAAATCTGTTTTTTCCAGCAATTCCTGAATGGTCGCTATTGGCGCCTTTTTAAAACGATCGCCTTCGGGCTGCAACCATTCCTGCAGCGGGTTGACATGAATAATCAATCCATCTGCTTTTAATTTCCCAATTAACTCCGAAATTTTTTCTGCCCGGTTTTGGGAAAGTAGCTCTTCTATTTGCGCAATACCCAGATTGGCAAAAAAGGGAAGGTCATTTCCAATAATAGTCCTGAGATTAAAATCCTGAAAGCGCTTATTGCTATCCAATAGCGGACGACAGGAGCCCAGCCCCATTCCAAGCCCAAATTCCGCACAGGCTTTTGCCAGGTTTTGATTGATTTTGGCTGCCATTTCAGTTCCGCCCGTCATACTTGAAATCCAGATTGGTGCGTGCATTTGCTTGCCCAGGAATTCAAATTTTGGCAAAGCTTGACTGGGATGTGCGGACAATAGCGGCTCGTAATAAAACCTTTGGTCCAACTCGCCATTCAGCACTTGCGATTGAAACGCCAGCTCAATATGATCTTTTTTTCTTTGCCCGCTCATGTGTGCGCAAAGTTAAGGTAAATAGTGGTGTTGTAAATGAAAAGCTTATTTATGCTATTTCAGCCAAAGCGGCTCGTTTTGCCATTCATCTTTCATTCCCAATGCTTTTGGATCTACATTTGGGTACTTCTCAAATAAAGCCTTCAATCTCGGAGTAAATGAATTTTCTGGAGCAATGATTAAATATTAAGTTGATTTCACTTTTTACCTAGAACGAAGATTGATATTATGGATGAAAATCCTCCTACTCCTAAAACACTGGCAGGAAACGGCTGGTCAAAGTAAGCACAGACGATTGCAGCACCAATAAATAAAATTGACAATATAAAACCTAAAATTTGTCCAGTTAAAGACCGCTTAATATCAGCATCTACTATTTTAGTGTTGATCTTTTTTCTGTCTTGAGCATTTTCTTCCGCCATGACCAAAATACGGTCTGCGGCTCCTGGGAGAATCTGCTCATATTGGGCATAAACTCCAGGAGGAGGAAGTGGGCCAGAAAAACTGCTTTCTAAAAATTCCTGACGTACTTCAACAACAGCTGTCTCTGCAACTGCCCTTAATTGCTCATCAGTGAAATCCTTAAATTTCGGGTTTTTCTTGAGGTCTTGAACAACCTCGGATATTTCTGCGTCTTCTGAATCTCGCTTTTTAAGTTTTTGCGAGCTATCTTCACCTTTATTAAAAGCTTTATTCATAACGCAGCAGATGTTTTAAACTGTGGGAATTTTATCGCCTTTTGATTTTAACAACTTTTCATTAAGGTGATCAAATTTTTTAACCGCATACCATAAGTCGTGTCCGACCATATCAAAATCTGATTTCATTGCTTTGATATCCTCATCAAATGAGAGGTCTAATTTAATGCTACGGGCATTATACAAATCAAATAAACTTGCAAGACCGTCCCAAAAATTGGGTTTTCTCATATAGTAACTTGGTTTCTTATTGTTCTTTAATTCTATCATAACGGCTTACAGCTTTCAACAATAAAACAAATCATTAGATATTTTCACTTCAAATTATTCCATTAAACCACTTTGTATGTGGGTAAATCAAAATATTTTAAGCAAAAGACACACCCTGGGACGTTGTTCTTATGATGTAGCGTGGTGTGTACTGTTATTACAAATTTAGCTTTACTATTCTATAGTACCAAATATATGGTACATAGCTGAATAAATAATAGACAATTGAAATTAGTTCAAAAACTCTTCAAAGCCTTTACCGCCACACTTTCCCCAATTGCCAATCCAGAAGTAGCGGCAGGGGAGGGGGCGTTGCAGACATTCAGCACAAATTCATCTTCCAAAAATAAATAATCGTCCAGCAATTCGCCATTGGGACTACAGGCCATGGCACGGACTCCGGCAGGAACGGGTTCTAAATCTTCTTGGCGAATATCGGGAATGAGTTTTTGCAGTTTTCGGGTAAATGCCGCTTTGGAATAAGAGCGGTAAAGCTCTCCCAGACCTTTTTTCCAATATTTAAAAGCCAGCTTTTGAAAACCGGGATATTTCAGGATTTCCATCAATTCTTTGGCATCTACATCGCTGCGGTGGTAGCCCTCTCGTTGAAAAGCCAATACCGCACTGGGTCCTGCTTCTATTCCGCCCTCGATCATGCGGGTGAAATGCACGCCCAAAAATGGAAAATCGGGATCGGGAACCGGGTAGATAAGGTTATTGACCAGATGCTGCCGCTCTTTTTTGATTTTGAAATATTCGCCCCTAAAGGGTAAAATCTGAACAGGCACATCGGCCCCGCTGCTTTTGGCCACTTTATCGGAGTACAAGCCCGAGCAATTGATAAACAAATCGCTTTCAAGCTTTTGCTTGTCGGTCAGAACTTTTGCGCCACTTTGCTTTTCTACGGACAATACTTTTTCTCCAAAATAAAATGCAACACCCGCTTCCTGCAAAAGTGATTTGAGCTTTTGCGCCATGCCCTTATAATCTGCAATGCCGGCCTGAGGCACCCATATACCGACAATGCCTGCACAGTGTGGTTCTTTCTCCAGAATTTCCGCTCGATCGATTTTTTGAATGCCTTCCAGCCCATTGGCTTTGCCCTTTTTCAGGATTTCATCCAATACGGGTACTTCACTTTTTTCAGTGGCCACGATGACCTTTCCGCAGATTTCGTAATCCACTTCGTGTTTATAGCAAAAATCCAGCAGGTAGCGATAGCCGCGAATGCAATTTTCAGCCCGCAGACTTCCCGGTTTGTAGTAAATGCCTGAATGGATTACGCCACTATTGCGCCCGGTTTGGTGTTGGGCAACATCCGCTTCTTTCTCGATAATGGCAATTTCCAAATCGGGCTTTTGTTGCAGCAATTGATAGGCAGTAGATAATCCGACTATTCCCGCTCCAGAGATGGTGATATGGTAGGGCATGTTGTAAAATTAAGGCTAATTTAATTCCGAAATTTTGTAGTTTCCAAACAACTCATTAATTTATAAAAATCAGTTGTAATCTAATTTTCAGTTTTATTCTATACTAAACTCAACACATGACAAAAAAAATAGACTGGTCCGATTTAAGGCAAAGACGTGGCATTCTGAAGCTAGCCGATGATATTTTTATGCTGTTGGCAGTGGTGCTCAACCTGATGTTTATCACTTTCGATTGGCATTTTAATTTCCGTTTTTTTCAGAATTTTCTCAATAATATTTCTCCGGCTTTCTTTGAATTTTACCGCGATGAAATCCATCCCAACTTTCTACTTTACGATCTGATTTTTGTGGTAATTTTTGTTTCAGAATTATTGATCAGCTGGGGCTTTGCCATTAAAAACAAAATCTACAGCCGCTGGTGGTTTTACCCGCTCATCCACTGGTATGATGTGTTGGGCTGTATTCCGCTGGGTGTATTCCGCTGGCTCAGGATTTTCAGGGTACTGTCCATGCTCCTGCGCCTGCACAAAATGGGCGTGATCGATTTGCGCGAGAATATACTTTATAAAAATGCATACAGCCTGTACAAAGCATTTACCGACCGGATTACCGACAAGGTTTTGATCAATTTGGTATCGGGCATACAGCGTGAGGTAACCAAGGAAAGCAGCCCGGAAAGCAAGGGCAGTCCGCTGGCAGAAGCAGTAAGGCCAGATCAGGAACAATTGGCAAAGTTACTTTCGGAAAGGATTCAGCGTACTGCAAAAAACAATTATGAGAGCTATAAGGACGAGATTAAACTCCGTATAGATACGGTGGTAAAAGACGGTTTTGAACAGAGCGAGGAAATGAAGAAAATAGAGCAAATTCCACTGGTGGGCAAGCAAATCACCCAAACGCTTTCCGTTTCGCTTAGCGATATCACTTATCAATTGATCGATAGTATGTTCAAACAAGTTACTGCCGAAGATACCGGGAAACTGATAGAAGATTCCATTCACACCACGCTGGATTCAGCACTTACAGAAGATCAAAAAGAGGCTATACAAGAGGACAAGCGCGATGAAGAGCTAAACCGTATTATCCGGAATATACTGGGGCGTGTGCTGGAAAGAATCAAAAATGATATTGGGAAGAAAGAATCAGAAGAGGATGGCTTTGATGAACTAGATTTAGGAGATGAAAATAAATAGTAACTACAAACTGGTTAGGTAATTCAATGTCGTCTGATTATTTAAATCCAATTCTTCTTCTTTCTTTTTGGGCTATTTCAATTTTATCTTTTTCCAAAAGGTAATTGATGGCTTCGTAAACATCCTCGAAGTTTCTGTTGTACTTTTCTTCTAATTTTTTTAGTCTGGATGAAAGTTCATTGTGTGATAATGCAAACTGCCTCATAATCACAAAAGCCCTCATGATTAATATATTCATATCAATCGCTTTATCGCTGTTTAAAACCCCAGAAAGCATAGCTACACCTTGTTCTGTAAATGCAAATGGCATGTATCTGATTCCTCCTTTCTTGTTTGAGGTGCTAATATTGCACCTCAAAGCTTCCCATTCATCTTTGGTCAATTCAAACATAAAGTCTTTAGGGAATCTTTTGATATTATTCCTGACAGCTCTTTTGATGTATTTAGTTTCAGTTTCATACAACTCGGCCAAATCATAATGCAGCATAGTCACTCCATACTTTTTGAAAGCTAATGGCAATGCGCTTTTAGGTCGTTTTATGGGGTATGTCGTCACAATTTGTGATGACATCACACTCCATTCTTTTTTTGTGAGTTGAAACATAAAATCACTTGGGAATATATCAATATTCCGTTTAACCGCTTGGTTTAAATTCTTAGCCTACGCTCACATCTCGCGAGTGAAAATTTTCGTCTCCGGTTTTTGTATTGGGACTTTGAGTCTGACCACTTCTCCTTCAAATATTTACCCCCACAATTTGTCATTTCGATTTTCCTTTCTACCTTTGAATGGTTGATGCAACAACTAAAATTTTTCTGCCTTGCACATTGAAGAAATAGAACATGCTATTGGTGCGCTTATCGGTAAATCCTACCGCTCGCTTTCCACACTATTGCAGCGCAATTTCAAGGAAGCCGGTTGTGAGATCAGCATCGACCAATGGGTGGTGTTGGTGGGGCTCTATAAAAATGACGGCAGTACCCAACAGGAATTGTCCGTTTTTTGCAGAAAGGACAAAAGCAGCACCGCACGCATCATTGCCGGTTTGGAGCAAAAAAAATTGCTACTGCGCAAAACCGACCGCAACGACAAAAGAAACAAGCGCGTCTTTCTTACAAAAACGGCCAAAGACCTTCAACAAAAACTCCTCGATCAGGTTGATAAAACCATTCAAACTGCTCTGAAAGGTCAAAATGAGGAAGATATTGAAACCTGTAAAAATGTATTGCGCACTGTAATGATCAATTCAAATAATGCCTTAAATCTCGAAACCACAGAATAGAAAATGCAAAAAAGACAAATCATCATTACCGCAGTGGCCATTGCCATTTTAGTAGTCGGTTTTTTTGCCAATAAATATTTGAGCAGCCTGAAAAAAGACCCGCCCAAAAGAAGCCTGCCCGAAATGCAGCAATATGCCAAAGTAACCAAAGTCAGCTATTCAACACAAGCGAGCACCATACCGGGAAACGGCAGGATACAGGCAGGCAAGCGCGTAATCCTTTCTCCCGAAGTGCAGGGGTTGCTCATGGAAGGCGATGTCAACCTGAAGGAAGGTGCAAGTTTCAGGAAAGGACAGTTGCTTTTTAAAATTGACGATACCGAAGCCCGTCTGCAATTGAAAGCAGAAAAGAGCAATTTCCTAACTGCCCTGGCCGGAATTTTGCCGGATATTAAAATAGATTATCCCGATGATTATCCCAAATGGAAGTCCTATTTCGATGACATCGATATAGATAAAAAAATAGCAGAAATGCCATCGTTCAAGGATTCAAAACTAAAAACCCTTTTGTCGGTCAAAAATATTTTGAGCCTGTATTACAACATCAAAAGTGCTGAAGTACGCATAGAGAAATACAGCTTTTTCGCCCCATTTTCAGGTTCTTTCAGCCGGGTAATGTTAGAGGCGGGAACCATTGTAAACCCCGGTGTACAGATTGCCGAAATTATAGAAAGTGCCGATTTGGAAATAGAAATGCCGCTTGCTACGGATGAAATCCAATGGGTAGAAATCGGAACCAAAGGGAAAATCATTGACAGCAAAGGCAAGCAATACCCGGCAACTGTAAAACGCATGGCTTCATTCCTGGATGCCAGCACCCAATCGGTAAATGTTTATTTGCAATTCAAAAACCCGGGACATTTTTACGAAGGTATGTATGTAGATGTACTCCTGCAAGGCCCTGAAATTGACAGCGTATTTGAAATTCCGCGCGCTGCAATTTTCAACAAAAACCAGATATATGTTTTGAAAGACTCCTTGCTTCAACCAAAAACTGCGGAAATTATAAAAGCCAACGAAAAAACAGCACTGATCCGCGGACCGGAAAAAGGGGCTTGGGTTGTTAGCGAAGCATTGATGAATCCGGGAAAGGAAAACAAATATTTGCCTAAAAAAGAAAACAGCCCGCAGCAAGAATGAGATCACTCGTAAGCTTTTTTGTGAAATATCCGGTCTGGTCCAATGCAGTCATTATTCTGGTAATTGTGCTGGGACTCAGTAGTTATTTTTCCTTGAACAAATCCTTTTTCCCTGAACTGGAATCCCGCTCAGTAGTCATTGAAGTGATACAGCCCGGTGCTTCCCCACAGGAAATGGAAGAGGGCGTAACCACCAAAGTGGAGGAATCGCTCAAGGGCATCCAGGGCATGGAAGAGGTCACTTCTCGGTCTTTTGAAAATACGGCCACCATTACAGCAGTAGCCAAAAAGGGTTATGATGCCAATTATTTCCTTTCCGAGGTAAAAAATGCAGTTGATAAGATCAATGGCTTTCCCGATGCGGCCGAAAAGCCGGTGGTCTATCTGCAAAAAAGAACCGACCGCGCTGTTTCGCTGATATTGAGTGGGGACAGGGAACTGATCAAGCTCAAGGAAATGGCCGAAAAAATTGAGGACGAGTTCATGGCCTCAGGATTGATTTCCCAGATAGAATTAAGAGGCATTCCCGAACTGGAAATCTCGGTGAATGTAAAAGAAAAACAATTGCTGGCCTATCAAATCCGCTTTGAGGAAATCAGCAATGCCATTGCCCTGAATAATCGCGACATATCGGGTGGCAGCATAAAAACCAGTGATGAGGAAATATTGATCCGCTCCAATGCCCGAAAAATTGACCCTGAGAAAATTGAAAACATCATTGTGCGCAGCACCCCGGACGGCAGCATTATTCGATTGAAAGATTTGGCAGATGTGGAATTGCGCTTTTCCGAAACGCCCAACCAAACCCTGTTTAACGGAAAAAATGCGGTGGCTATACAAGTCAATAAACTGGCCGAGGAAGATGTCGTGGCCATTTCAGATTACATCAAAGAATACCTGAAAGATTTCAATGCTGATAATGAGGATTACGAACTCTATATCATGAATGACCAGTCGGATTTTCTCAAGCAAAGGCTCAACCTGCTGGTAACCAACGGTACAATTGGTTTGGTCATGGTGCTCATCACACTGGGGCTGTTTTTGAGCTTGCGCCTGTCGGCATGGGTGGCTTTTGCCATTCCTTTCTGTTTTTTGGGCATGTTTTTCATCGGTTCCTTGGCCGGCATCACCATCAATATGATTTCCCTTTTCGGGATGATTTTGGTGATCGGTATTTTGGTGGACGATGGCATTGTGGTGGCTGAAAATATCTTTGCCCATTTTGAAAAAGGCAAGTCCAAAGTACAAGCAGCAATAGATGGCTGTGTGGAAGTAATCGGACCAGTCTTTGCTTCTGTAAGTACTACTATGCTTGCCTTTGCCATTATATTCTTTCTGGACGGCACCCTCGGTGAATTTATTACCGAAATGGCTATTGTTGCCATTGCCTGTTTGGGTTTTTCACTGGTAGAAGCACTGATTATCCTGCCCAGCCACCTGGCTTATTCCGGTGGACTGGAACAGAAAAAACCGGGAAAAATAAGATCGGCACTGAACAATGCACTGGACTTTTTGCGTCATAAAATCTATGGCCGCTTTTTGAAAATATGTATCCGCTATTACCCCATTACAGTGGCCACCGGTTTCTTTTTTGCATTCATAGTAATGGGCATGTTCAATGGTGGCATTATCAAAAACACTTTTTTTCCACCCATCGACCGCGATGATGTGAGTGTGGAACTGGTTTTGACTCCGGGAACTCGTGAAAATGTTACGCTTGAAATTTTGCAGGAAATAGAAGAGAAAGTATGGCAGGTCAATGAGGAAATGAAGCTCGATCAGCCCGACAGCATGGACATGATCCTGGCCACTAAGATAGATATTGGTAGTGGCGGAGGTGAAACAGGCGGACATGCTGCAACACTGAATGTGAAATTGCTGGATGGTGAAAAGAGAAATGGAAGTGCCTATGAAGTCACTTCTGCCATTCGCAACAAAATTGGTGTAATTCCCGAAGCGCAAAAGCTGCTGGTGGGGACCAGGGCTATTTTTGGAAAACCTGTGAATGTAAGCCTGCGCAGCAAAAACCTCAAGGAGCTGAATGCTGCCAAGGAAATGCTGAAAAATGAACTGGAAGAATTTCCCGACCTGCGGGATATCAGTGACAATGATGTACTGGGCAAGCGCGAAATCCACATAAAACTCAAAGACAAGGCTTATTTACTGGGACTGAATCATGGTGAAATTACCAAGCAGATTAGAAATGGATTTTTCGGCAATGAAGTACAGCGATTGCAAATTGGCACCGATGAAGTAAAAGTTTGGACTCGCTACGATCAGGAAGGCCGAAGCAGCATTGACAAGCTGGAGAAAATGCGCATCAAAACACTGAACGGCAACGAATACCTGCTCAAAGACCTGGTGACTTTTGAAATAGAAAGGGGTATTGTTACCATCAATCACTTCAATGGCAGCCGTGAAATTTCCGTCTCTGCCGATCTGGACAATCCCAACAAACCCGTGCCGGATATTCTGGCGAAAATATCAGGGGAAATCATGCCCGCCATTCAAAAGCAGTTTAGCAGTGTTACTTATGAATTCAAAGGACAGCAAGAGGAAAGCAGTAAAATGGGTGCTTCGCTGATGAAAATTTTCCCAATCATTTTAATCCTGATCATTATTTTGATTGCGCTGGTGTTCCGCTCCTTTTCGCAATCTTTTCTGATTCTTTCGCTGATACCATTTGGTGTTATCTGCGCCATATTAGGACATGGCATTGAGCAAAAACCCGTTTCCATTCTGAGCTTTTACGGCATGATTGCGTTGTCCGGTGTAATCATCAATGATGCGGTGGTACTGCTCGATCGTTTTAATTCACTGATCAGGAATGGGGCAAAAGTGCGGGAAGCTGCATTTGATTCAGGAGTGATGCGTTTTCGTGCCGTAATGCTCACTTCCATTACCACCATTGCGGGATTGTATCCCCTGATTTTGGAAAAAAGCACACAGGCACAGTTTTTAGTGCCAATGGCCATTTCGGTAGCCTATGGTGTTCTTTTTGGCACCGTTATTATCCTGACTTATTTCCCTGCTTTTCTTATGATCATCAATGATTTTAGAAGATTTATCCACCGCATTTGGTACGGTAAATGGCCAAGCCGCGAAGAAGTGGAGCCGGCCTGGCAGGAACGCAAAAGATTTATAGAAAATGAATTGGAATTGTAAACGCCTCTTTTTGGGAATTTTCTTATTCTGGTATTTTCCGGGTTTTGCCCAGGAAAACCTGACGCTTGCAGATGCCATTCAGCGCGCCCTGCAAAACAATTACCAAATCAATATCGTGCAGGCGCAGACGGAAATTACCGACCGCAACAACTCCTGGCTGGCAACGGGCATGTTTCCTTCGCTGAGCGCAGGGGGCAGTGGCGGTATCAATTATTCCGAGCCCAATAACCCCATCAATCCCTTTCAGAATTTCCCGACCCGAACCACCAATGTGGGCGGACAGGTAGAACTGAACTGGACTTTGTTTAATGGCTTGCGCGTGTATGCCGAAAAGGATAGACTGGCATTGCTGCATCAACAAAGCGAGGGCAATGCTGCCATAGTGGTGGAAAATACCGTCCAGGCGGTGTTGCTGGCTTATTATCAGGCATTGCTGCAAAAGGAAAAGCTGGAAGTTCAGAAGTCTGTGCTACAATTGTCCAAAGATCGCTACCGCTATGCCGAGGAAAGCAAAGAACTGGGCGCTTCCACTTCCTTTGATGCGCTGCAATTCCAAACGGCTTTTTTGAGCGATTCTGCCAATTATCTCTCGCAAAAAGTGGCTTATGACAATAGCCTCTTGCAGCTCAAATTGATTATGGCCGAAGAGGAGGAAGCGGAATTTACGCTGAGCGATTCCCTGCAATTTCAGGGGCGGGAATATGAGCTGGATTTGCTGAAATCGCAATTGAAAAACAACAACAAAACGCTGCGCAATCAATACATCAATGCACAGATTTTCCAGAAAGAACTGGCACTGGCCAAAAGGGCGCAATCGCCCAGCTTGAATATGAACGGGGGCGTTTCTTACAACAAGAATTATTTTTATACCGATCAGTTTCCCGCCTACCTGCGCGATCCGACCATACCGCAGGGGGAGACCACCACCATCAATTCATCGGGCAGTACGCTGAATTATTATGCCAATTTTACGCTGAGCTTTAATATTTTTAATAATCTGCAAGTACGCAGGGCCATACAAAATACCAAAGTACAGGAGCGCATTGCCGAAATTCAGGTGGATGAAATGGAGCAGGAAATGAACGTGAATATTGAAAAGGCACTGAAGCTCTATGCTACACAAAAAACCATGTTGGCCGTTACTGCCCTAAATGAACAATCGGCTGCGCTCAACCTGCAAATGGCGGAGGAACGGCTTAAAAACGGCAGCATCAATTCGCTGGATTTCCGCAATATCCAGACCGATTATCTGCGCATTGCCAGCAATAACCTGGAAGCCCTCTACAATGCCCTGGAAGCCGAAACTGAATTGTTGAGGTTGAGCGGTGTGATTTTGGGGGAGGTTGAGTGAGGGTAGACGAACTTACTTGATTGGATTTGGAGCGACTTGGAGGGTTGTGAAAAAAAATAAAAGACCCTATACATAACAAGTTAGCTTTTCAAATTTAAAAAAACTTATCTTCATACTTCTGAAAAAATCTCTGACAAATGTTAAAAGTAATTTTGACCAATTGTAATCAACATAAACAATTGAATTT
Organism: Chitinophagales bacterium; assembly: GCA_040877935.1. Lineage (NCBI taxonomy): Bacteria > Pseudomonadati > Bacteroidota > Chitinophagia > Chitinophagales > Chitinophagales bacterium. The sequence continues at coordinate 9,721 of JBBDNB010000045.1, read as the reverse complement.
CAAAATCTTAGTTAAACTAAAGCTATATGGTGTATAAACGTATGTATTGTTTATACACCATATAGCTTATACCGGGTGAGCTTTTGCCCTCAAGGTTTTCGCTCCGTAATCAGCTTTGGTTTCGTTGGGCAGGAACGTGCTTCGAAACCGCTACAAGCCATATGCAAACCGTAGGACTAAATTACTTTCTAATCGAAAACTATGACAACAAATATTACATTAAACTTGAACGAAATTCAACATGGTAAAGCTTTGAATTTTTTCAGCAAGTATGACATGGTTTCGATGCTTGGAGATACAGAATCGAAATTTTTTCTTGGCAACAAAAACGACAGAATATGTAGATTTTGTAATCGAAAGGAACCAGATGTGACATTCAAAATGGATGCACATATTATACCTGAATTAATGGGCAGCCATAAGCTCCTTTCTTATTTCGAATGTGATAAATGTAATCAACAGTTTTCAAAGTACGAGGATTCTTTTGCGAACTTCATTGGAGTATCAAGAACAGTATCACAGATAAAAGGAAAAGGGAACAAAGTTCCAAAATATAAAGACCCTAGAACTGGCTTGGAAATAGAGCTATCGGAGACTGGTCTCAAAATGATATTTCAAGAAGGAACAGATGTTTTCGATTTTGATAAAGAGAACAAATCATTCACACTAAAAACTAAAAGGCCGGGATACATACCACTTCACGTCACCAAAACACTAATTAAGATTGGCTTCTCAATGCTCTTGGATGAAGAACTTGAAGATTACGAAATAACAAGAAAGTTCTTATTGAACACCGAAAAAGAAAAGCGTTTTGAAAACTTTGGAGTTTTGAGAATACTCGGATATTTCATCCCAGGACCTCCAAAGTTTAATAAGCCCTTTGTCCAACTATTTAAAAGGAAACCTGAACTGAGTAATGAACTGATCCCATACTATCAACTCATATTTTATTACAGTAGCTATCAATTCCAAATTGCTCTCCCATTTGGAAAACCTGACGAACATTTACAAGGAAACAAAGTGGACAATCCCATCGCCCCACTTCTAATTGATAACTCTCACCTCGAACAATTTGGTCAAGAGCGGTTTATTAATTTAAATCTGACTTCTTCTGAAAAAGTGTCAGGAGAAAACCATAATATATCTTTTTCTTTTGAATCCTTTGTAGATAAAGATCAAACGAAAGGAGAAAACTGAGCCCAACAAAACCCTATGGGCTGCTACAGCTCATAGCCAAGCCGTTTAAGGTACTACTGAGCTTACTAGCTCTAAGGCAATGTAATAGCTCTGCACAAAAAAGTATGTGTATTGGTATTTGAAACCTTGTAGCGAAACTGTAATCATGACACCATTTAACCCTTTAGGTATAAGGTGTTTGGTTGTATTTTTGGTTTTGCAACAATTGCAACAATCTTAATTTTCCTTTTTTAATAGTTATTTAACTACAAGTTTAGACTTGAATGCAATTTCGTCTGAATTTTTTATCACTATTAGGTAAATTCCAGAACTTAATCCCTCTCTATTTAAAGAAATAACATTAGATTTTATATTTCTAATGGTTTTTATGGTTTCACCATGGATGTTATAAATTAATAGATCATAAGGTAACCCATTTGGATTGTTGTAGTGAATTTTGGTAGATATGTAGAATGGGTTAGGGTATATATCAATATTTTATAAGTAGTTTTTTCTGTCAATATGAGTCGGTATGTTTTCTACCTCTATAATTCTACAAGTAGAATCTATTCCGCAATCATTATAAACGGTTAAACAAACCTTATAAGAACCTGTGTCGGTATATATATGTGTCGGAGAATATTGATTACTTGAGCTGGAATCTCCGAAATCCCATAATCTTAAACTAACATTTTGTGATGAGTCAAATACAATTAAGTCATAGTTATTTAAATCAAAATCAAAGTTCGCAATTGGTTTAGTGCAGTCCTCACAAATTAAACTATCATGAGTGTTAGTAGTACTTGTAACAAAATTAGTTTTACCGATAATTGTACCATAACTAACGTTAATGTTAGGGTTGCTTTCAATGATATTAGGTGTTCCTACTATAGTAGTACCATAACTTTGATTACATGAACTGTTTCCTAATGAGTCTATACTGAATAAATAAACATCTGTTGAGCCTAATCCAAAAAAACTAGCTTCTCCTAATACTAGAAATCTGCCATCTTCCATCTCGCAAAAGTCATTTACGTTATCCGACCCAGTTCCACCGTATGACTTAGTCCACAAAGTATCACCTATATTATTAGTCTTAATTAAATATGCATCTCTGTTACCTGCTCCAAAACTATAAGAATAACCTGCTATTAAAATTCCGCCATCATCTGTTTCTTTTATAATGTTACAACCATCGCTATCGTTGTTTCCATAAGTTTTTGACCATTCAAGACTTCCTAATGAATTCGTTTTGAAAACTAATATGTCTTCATTTCCAGCTCCGAAACTTGAAGATTCACCAGCAAATAAATATCCTCCGTCAGATGTTAAGTACACAGATGACATTTCCTCATATGAATTACCACCGTATGTTTTCGACCATTGGACATTTCCTAAAGAATCAGTTTTTAACACAAGCGCATCTGAACTACCTGTACCAAAACTCCAAGTATTACCAATAATAACAAATCCTCCATCTGAATCTATAATTAAAGACTTTCCACTTTCTGTATCTGTGCCTCCATAAGTTTTAGTCCATAAAGTATCACCTACGTTATTAGTCTTTATTAAATAAACGTCACTTTTTCCTGCACCAAAACTACTTGTGCCACCACAAACTATAAATCCACCGTCTCTAGTTTGATGAACTGAACTTCCTATATCACCTTCAGTTCCCCCATAAGTCTTTGTCCATAAAGTATCACCTACGTTATTAGTCTTTATTAAATAAACGTCACTTTTTCCTGCACCAAAACTACTTGTGTAACCAGTTGATATAAAACCACTGTCTAAGGTCTCTGTTATAAATAATCCATTATCATTATCGATATTATTAGGGCTTCCGTATGATTTTGTCCAAATGGTATCCCCACTTGAGTTCACCTTGATTACATATGTGTTGTTAAAATTAAAACCATTTGGATTTATAGTTCCAAAACTTGCTGTTAACCCTATTATGATAAAATTCCCATCAACCGTTTTTTGAATGCAATTCCCACCATTATCCTCACCAACCCCTCCGAATGTCCTCTGGAAATTTGTTTGGGAATAAGATATATTCATACTACACATGGCGAGAATGTAGAGTAAAATCTTTAGAAGTTTATGCATTTTAATATTTTTATTTATTCACTATTAAAGGTAATGTAAAGTTAACTATTTCATACTGAATCAACATGCTGATATTTTCTTCAACAATATAGAACGAACATCTACTTATTTTCAAATTGTTGGGAAGATATACAAAATAAAAAAACCAACACCCAAAACTATCCTTAGTCTGAAGGATGGGCAGCGCATAGAGACTAAGGATTTTAAGCCTACAAACGAAATTTATACTAAACAATTCTTATCATACATTTTCATTCATGCTTTGCTATAGACTATGGATAGAGGTTACTATTATTCTATGACAATTTAGTTATTTTAGCCTTTATTATTACTTTATGTAAACATACGAGCCGGAACGTTGTAGCCCATTTTCACCATGATCCCAGATTACCTATATAGAGGAGACAGTGACCCGAAAGGGAAAAGAGGATTAAAATACAATCTACACCATTACCAAATCCAATCTAACTTAATAACTGGTGGAGATGGTCGAATGATAGAAAAACCAATTATTGATTTGATTGACAAGCATGTTTCCAAAGATTGGGTAACTACTCATTTTTTATCTTTCTCAACTGATCTAAATACCGCATTTAGATTTGGAATTCATTGTGAACCAAATGGATTAGAAGGAAAACTGGATACATTTTCAGAGATATACTCAAATGGACCTGAACAGCATTGGTTATTTGCGATTCTCAAAATTGAAATTCCTAAATTGAATTTAGAGCCTTTAGACAAAGGAGTTTATGCTGGAAAATACAACCCAACTTTACTAAAATTCAGGAACTTAGATTTTTGCAAAGTCTTACTGATTGATGTTCAAACTTATCTTTCTCAATTTGAGGGGTTTGAAGAATCTAAAGCAAAAGCCAAGAGAGATGATGAATGGCTAGTCCTTCCAGCGAACCCATTAGAAGGAACAAACGAACTTTCTGGAATTCTGGATGGTGGAAACTTCCTAACATATCGAACTTTTAAGTAACAGGATACAATTGAGTAGGCAGCCCCCGACTATCATTAGCCTAAAGGATGTCCAGCACATAAGGACTAAGGATTTAAGTCTACAATCACAATCTATACAAACCATTCTTAGTATTGATTCCATAGTCGCACAGCTAAAGACTAAGGATATAGTAGGGGGCGACATGGAGAGTTGCAAAACTAGGAAACATATAAAACACGCTACACTTAACAAGTTTTTTTTCAGATTAAAAAAAATTATCTTCATGCTGCTATAAAACCTCTTATAATTGTTAGAAGCTGCTTTCATTATCCGCACTTGCCATAACCATTTACTTATCAATACATTAAGTTAAAAAAAGGCATGTGATATATAAATGTGACGCCATCATATAAGTAAATTATGTATAATTTGACAAAAACCGTCTACTCTTTGAAAAATAAGGAATAAATTAAACTGAACTTTTCAGTTATATTGTGCAAGTTAGTAGATAATTTAAGAATTATTAGGATTGAATTTTAAATCAACTGAATGAAAAATAAAGAACTTGAAAAAAATAAATTACAAGACTCTATAATGAAGGAAGGTGATGAACTAAGGAAAAGCTTACTTGATAAACTATTCAACTTAAATACATTATTGAGCGCTACATATTTAGTTTTATTTCAATTAGATATAAAATCCTTTGACGTCAAAATATTGAACATTCTTCCCTTTTGTACAGTATTATTAATTCTAATTTATCAACTTTATGGTTTAAGAATATTGGGAGCAGCATATTATAAATTAGAAAATTGGGAAAAAGAAGATTTAAGCTCATTATCAAAAATGAATGAGTACAATTTTTATATAATTTTAAGTGCTGTACTTCTAACACTAACTGAAATCGGGTATTTATTCCTCATATTCATTAATTGATAACACCCACAAACTATCCATAGCCTAAAGGATGTCCAGCGCATAGGGATTAAGGATTTAAGTCTACAAGCACAATTTATACATTTCCACAGGCGCGCAGCGCATTGCTTTGCTACAGTCTATGGACAAGGTTTTTTTTTAGTTTTGAGTTGGAGTGTGGGTATTGAGGAGAAACAACATTTTGTCAAATGACCCATTGAGATTTCCTTATATCCCTCACCCATTCGCTACTATGAGCAAATTCAGCTCTATCCTTCCAGATACCAAAAAAATCATTTTCAGCTATTGAATTTCCTTTGGATGAGGATTTATTACTTACATGCTGTTGGTACAAAAAATCAATAAAGTCTTGTGCTTGTTCCGAGGCTTGGGCTCATTAATATTTAAGTAGAAGCGAAAGAATGTTTTCGCAAAATCTATAAGTTGTAGAATTTGAAATGGTATTTAATAATCCATTAAATCTTTTAAAAGGAATTTAAAACCAAAATAAAGTCAACTATTTAATCTTATTTTAGTATTATTGCTGAAATAAGAAAATAATGATCAAAGAAATTTCTAAAAAGCAAGTTTTAAACCGCATAAGGTTTGAAAATCCTTGGTGGATAGACGGAAAGATTGAAGATGATTTTAGCCAAATGCCCAGACGACTATATTTCGACCTGTTCAAGCCATTGGTATATGAATCGGATATCAGAAGAGCCGTTGTGCTTATGGGCCCCAGAAGGGTTGGGAAAACAGTAATGCTCTATCATATGGTAGAGGACATGATCGGCAAGGGAGTGAACCCGAAAAAAATCATTTTCATAAGCATTGAAAACCCCATTTACAATAATATTTCCCTGGAACAACTTTTCTCCTATGCCAAAGAAGCTACAGGGCTAGATGACAAGAATGGCTGGTATATCATTTACGATGAAATTCAATATTGCAGGGATTGGGAAGTGCATTTGAAGTCCCTGGTAGATAGCTATAGAAAAGATAAGTTTATTGTTTCCGGCTCTGCTGCCGCTGCCTTGAAATTTGCAAGTACGGAAAGTGGTGCCGGCAGATTCACTGATTTTATGCTGCCACCCCTTACTTTCAACGAATATATTTCCTTGAAAGGATTGGGGCAATTGATCAAACCCATAAATCTGGAATGGAAAGGTAAAAATGCTGAATTTTTCACCTCTACCCACCTCGATGAGCTGAACAAACATTTTATAGATTATATCAATTTTGGCGGTTATCCAGAAGTGATATTTTCCGAGAAAATACAGGCCAATCCGGGCAGGTACATTAGGCAGGATATTATTGACAAGGTGCTGCTCAGGGATTTGCCGAGTTTATACGGCATTTCCGATACAAGGGAGCTAAATTCCCTTTTTACAAGTATTGCCTACAATAGTGGAGGGGAATTTTCACTTGAGGCACTGAGCAAACAATCCCAGGTGCCTAAAAACACTTTGAAGAAGTATATAGAATACCTTGATGCTGCTTATTTGATCAGGCAGGTGAAACGGGTAGATCAAAGCGGGAAAAGGTTTAAGCGCGATAATTTTTTTAAGATTTATTTAACCAATCCTTCTCTTAGAAGTGCACTTTTTTCACCCATTACCAGCACCGATGAAATGATTGGGAACATGGTGGAAACCGCTGTTTACGCCCAGTGGATGCACAGGGACTGGTTTACTCCGTGGTATGCCAGGTGGACAAGCGGAGAAGTTGATATGGTGGGGATTAGCGAATCTTCTTTAAAACCAACCTGGGCATTGGAAATCAAATGGTCCAATAGATATTTTGATAAACCCAATGAACTAAAAAGCCTCTACAAATTTTGCGTAGAGAACGATTTAAACTATCCCTTAATCACTACTATAGATAGGGAAGGAGTGGTGGAATACAAAGACAAAACTTTTCAGTACCTGCCCGCTGCTGCTTATGCCTATACCGTTGGGAAAAGGACTTTGGAAAGTAAAAAAAGTAGGTAAAACGGTATAAAATTCCGGTGCTTGTTCCGGTGGATTGACCAAACCGAATTGCTGAAGTTCAATCCCAACAAAAAAAAAGCCGCATCAAATGAATGATACGGCTCTTGTTTTGAAAATTGCTTTACTTAAACAGCAGAAGCAAATTCTTTACCAGCTTTGAACTTCACTACATTCTTAGCAGGGATTTTAATCTCTGCACCAGTTTGTGGGTTACGGCCAGTTCTGGCAGATCTTTTAGAAACGGAGAATGTTCCGAAACCAACTAAGGTTACTTTATCTCCTTTTTTCAATGTTTTTACTACTGAATCCAATACTGAATTCAAAGCATCTCCTGCTTGAGCTTTGCTCAAACCTGCATCTTCTGCAATTTTGGTTACTAAATCTCCTTTGTTCATGTCAATTGAGTTTTATGAATTAAAAAATAATTTCATCGTGTGGAAACAAATTTAGAGCGATCGCTGAATTAAACAAAATTTAAATTGAGCGGAAGTGTTGATAACTAAGGCTTACAGGAATCTCCAAAACAACAAAACCTCACTACATATTGATAACCAGCAACTTATAAAAAACATCCTAACGATCGTTAGTTTATAAAATGTGGATATTTTATTGTAATATTTTTCCTGAAAGCTTGTAAACAGGGCATTTTGGCTATTTTTTCACGTTTCAGCAGCATTTATAAATAAGGCTTTTTACTTAGAAATCAATCCCGGGATTTCAATACTTTCAAAAAACTATCCCAGCCCTGCGCCTTGATTTCGTGTTTTTTGCCTTGTTTGCTTTCTATATAATAGCCCTTATCTTCGGGTCTAATATCTCCTATAATTGCAATACCGGGAATATTTTCAAGTTTTTCGCGGTCTTTGGGATCAATAGTGAAAAGCAGCTCATAATCTTCTCCCCCATTCATGGCACAGGTAATCGGCTCAAGATTCATTTCCAGTGCAAATTCATACACCTCATTTAAAATAGGCACACTGTCCTCGTAGATATAGCAGCCTACCCTGGATTGCGTGCAAATATGCATCAGCTCAGAAGAAAGCCCATCTGATATGTCCATCATTGCAGTAGGTTTTATGCCCACTTTTTTAAAGAGTTCGATAATATCTTTCCGGGCTTCGGGCTTTAACTGCCGGCCAACAATATATTTCTGATTGTTCAAGTCTGGCTGAATTTCAGGGTTTTCCTTATAAACTTGTTTTTCTCTTTCTAAAAGTTGCAAACCCAGCAATGCTCCGCCCAAATCGCCACTCACACAAATCAAATCCCCCTTTTTAGCTCCATTGCGATAACAGAGTGCTTTCTTTTCTGCCTGCCCAATAGCAGTCACGCTAACAATAAAGCCCTTGATAGAAGAGCTGGTATCTCCACCTACTAAATCTACCTCGTAAAAATCGCAGGCGGCTTTCACCCCCTCATAAAATTCTTCCAGGGCTTCCACAGAAAAACGATTGGATATGCCTATGGAAACAGTGATTTGCTCAGGGACTGCATTCATCGCATAAATATCCGAGAGGTTAACAACCACTGATTTATAGCCCAAATGCCTTAAAGGAGTGTACATCAAATCGAAATGAATGCCCTCGATCAGCATATCGGTACTCACTACTGCAACTTTATCTTTGCTACACTTAATTACTGCGGCATCATCTCCAACACCTGTAAGGGTTGATGAATTTTGGTTTTTAAAGCGGCTGGTCAACACCTTTATCAGGCCAAATTCGCCCAGTTCATTTACTTCGGTACGTTTTTCTTCTTTTTTTGACATGGGGTAAAGATAAGAATGCCCCCTCAATCTTTTAACTTTGGCGCCATGCAACTGAACAAAAGGAATCTTTTTCTCCTGAGCCTGCTCACATTGATTGGTTTTAGCGGTGTTGGTTTTTTGCTGATCTACCTGTTCCTGGATGTTGATCCGCTTACCGTTCTCAGTGCCGGTGCGCCTATTCACAAGCAGTTGCTTTACGGAAGTCTTTTTGGAATCACGGCAGTGGCCAATGCCATTTGGCTGATCAATATGAAATGGCTGGGGCACTCAAAGGATTTTTTTGGCAACATGATCCAAAAACTAAAGCCCAATATCCTTGAAATCTGTTTTTATTCAATGTGTGCTGGAGTTGGCGAAGAAATACTATTTCGGGGCGCCATTCAGCCACACCTCGGCATATGGCCTACAGCGATCTTGTTTATTGTATTGCACGGTTATCTCAGTTTCAGCAACCTGGCCTTGATGCTATACGGAGTTTTAATGGTGGTAGTAAGTGCCGGGCTGGGTTATTTGTTTGATAATTTTGGAATACATGCAGCCATTGTTGCCCACTTTTTGTTCGACTTCTTTATGTTTCTGTATTTAATCCATTTCTCTAAAGGGGAAAAGCAACAAGAATCAACTGAAACAGATATTGAATAGAAAAATTCACTTCTGATTCTGACGGTCTAATAAGTCGAATGGCTTTTGGCTCAGATGTTACACAACATTCAATACAAAAATCCAAATAGCCACAAAGGTATTTTTGAATGCCTATTTTTATTATTAATGCGAATCAAGGGTTGGATATCAACAAAAAAGATGTTGATATAA